>JAJFLS010000278.1 GCA_021772595.1 Opitutales bacterium | reverse complement strand
TTCTTAGAAGCGTTTACTTTGCACGTCTGTACTGTTTTCTGAATACGCAAGTAGAGGATTCAATAGCGTTTGGGATGGGTTTCCAAAAAATGCTGTTTTCCTTATTTTTGGATACGGTTTTTTATTGATTGAGGCCTATCTATTACTATACTTATTTTTGCCAGCACCTCGTTGGTTTCGCCCTCTACCGCAACCCCGCGGCACAGCGAATCTTCTAGTCTAAATTCCCCATTCGCAGTGAATATAATCCGTATTAAAAACCTGGGTATATATTACCCTATTCTCGTTGCCATCACGGCAACTTTCCTCATGGGATCTATGTCAGCCCAAGACACCAATAGCTTAATCAATGTACGAGTCGTGACCGTCAACTCCGAGCATGTAAATGATTGGATTGAATTGCAGCAGAAATTGACAGAGGCATCCAAGAAAGCCGGTGGTCTCGGTCGTTCTATTTGGCAAGAAATCAAAGGAGATCACAACAGGTTCCATATCGTCTCAGAACTCGATAGTTGGGCTGATTACGATAGAACAAATGAGCCCGCCATGGGTGAGGCCGAATGGGCGAACTGGGTCAATGACGTTATTGTCACCATTCAATCGAGGCGGGAAATCACGTATCGAAACTATGATGACCTGAAAATTGAAGAGGATGATGGAAAGCAGCCGAATCTCCTCTCTCTTAGGCTAATAACCGTTAAACCGGGCCAAGGTGGCGCTTATGCGGCGTGGCTCAGGGAAACACTGGCTCCGGCCCTTCGTAAACTGGGTTCAGATTCATTCAGTTGCGGCAGAGTGGTCATGGGTGAAAACATCAATTCATTCTATATTGCGAGCGCGCTCGATTCCTGGGCAGAGATAGATGAACCGGGTATATTCGCTAGCCTGAGTGAAGAGGAGAGGGACGCAATATTTGAAGGTATGAACGACCTGATCGTCGAATCCAAACGTGTGATGCTTAATTACCTCGCGGATCTGAGTTACGAAGGACCTAAAGAATAATCGGAAGAAATATTCATCATTTTCAATCGGAGGAGCCAGTTCACTGGCTCCTTTTTTTTCGAATAGTGGACCGCCTTTCTTCGGCAAGAGAGCAGGTCCAAGCTATACAGCGAAAAAGCGCGATTAGTGCCCCTCATGACGTGGAGGACGATCTACAACGCGTATCCAAGGTAGTGCGACAATTCCCATTCATTGGAGAACTTGAAACGGATGTGGCGGAAGAAACGGAAAATTTAGCAAGGATGTCCATCGACAGGCTCAGGATTAAAAGGATGAAGGCGTAAGGATGTTCCGAGCGAAGCGACAAGACCGAGCTCGAAGAGAACCGGAACAATTTGAAGGCAGACGGATGAAACAAGAAAACAAAGACAACGCCTCTTCTGGGCCGAGCTGACTTGTCCCTCAATTTATCTCGCCGCAATTCCAGGATGCGGAAACTCCTTGAGCGACGTGGGAAGCGGCGCAAGGTCATGCGGGTCGGGATCGCTTACGCGGCATCATGGAAAAGCCCTGAATAATTGACCCAACGTTCTTGGGTTGCAAAATGGGATTATCGAAGGCTCTATCGAGCTTCAAGAATGACCGAGGAACTAGATACCAATACAGACGCTCTCAAGCTCATACAAGCACTGCGAAACCACCCGGAAAAGAGTAGACCCGCCTCGGAATTGAATTTCCAGGGAGTGGCTTTGGCAGGCCAGGATTTAAGCGGGCTCAATCTGACCGGGGGCAATTTCGCGGGGGCTGATTTGACTGAGGCCAACCTGGCTGGCGCCAACCTGTTTCAGGCGGATTTCAGCGGAGCGAGTTTGGTTAAAGCCAATCTCGACAGAGCGGAGTTAACCGCTGCGAATTTGACGGAGGCCAACTTGGAAGACGCTCAAGCGGAACGCGTCGGATTGGGCATGGCGAATCTAAAAAAGGCGAGACTGTTCAATGCAAGGTTGGTCGAGGCCACCTTAACCAAGACCGATTTGTCAGAAGCGGATCTAAGACGGGCCAACTTAAGCCGCGTAAGAATGCGGGAGGCGATTCTCCACCGAGCGGATTGCACCGGAGCGGACATTCGCGGGGCTGATCTGTCAGAATCCGATTTTTCGGGCGCCATTATGAACGATGCCGATTTGCGGGACGCCAAATTGCATCAGACTACTGGATACGAGACAGCCGAATGGTTCGGAGTGGATCTTCGCGACGTGAATTTCTCCGGCGCCTACCGACTGCGTCGATTTGTCGTAGACGAAAACTATCTCAAAGAATTCAGGGAGAGTAGTCAGTTAAACGGCCTGGTGTATCGAATCTGGTCATTGACTAGCGATTGTGGAAGGAGTGTAACGCGCTGGTGTTTGCTGGTTTTTGGAATCGTTATGCTGTTTAGCCTTATTTACGGGTTTTGCGGTATTGATTATGGCGAATACGATAATTGGATCGGCCCATTCTATTTTTCGATAGTGACGCTCACAACGCTGGGTTACGGCGACGTTGTTCCGGCAACGGTGGCAGCTCGGATGGTTTCGATTAGCGAAGTCGTCCTGGGCTACGTAATGCTGGGCGGGCTCCTATCGATATTCACCAACAAGATGGCGCGCCGGGGAGAGTAAATCGACATGGGTAGATTTTTTAAACGTAAACATACGGACCCGAAAAAAGAACTCCAGGTCTTGTTGGGGGACTATGAGCCACGGAAGTTTCCTGCCGTCGTCATGGATGTGCTCAAAATGCTTAGAGATCCCGATACGGAGACTTCGAAAATCGCGGAGAAAATCCAACTAGATCTAGGGATGAGTATTAAGATCCTGCGGTTAATCAATTCGGCAGGTTATGGTATGGCGACTGAAGTGTCCAATCTGCATGACGCCGTCACCTTGCTGGGCCGCTCCAGATTGGAATCGATGTTGCTGAGCTATGCAGTCTCCACGACCCTGCCGGATAACCTCGGATGTATGGAGATTTCAAGGTTTTGGCTAGCGTCGGCCCGCCGCGCCTGTCTCGCCAAGCACATTGCCCAGCACCTGCATGCGGCTACGCAAGCTGAGAGCTTTACCGCGTCCTTAATCCAGGACTTGGCCCTTCCCCTCATATCCGACCTCAAAGGCCAGGATTACAATTCGTTAATTGAGCTGTGGCACGCTGGCGAGGATACCGATATCGACGGATTGGAGCGCGAGCGTTTTTCCTATGACCATCCAACCATTGGGGCCTTGTTAGCCGAAACTTGGGGCCTGCCCAAATACTTGGTTGATGCGATTGCCGGACACCATGATCTTTCCGAAGAATCATCTGCCGAACCTGCCGTTCGTCTCGTGTCTCTTGTGCGGTATTTTGACGAAGAAGATGGATTGGATCGCTTAACTAGGACCGCTGAAAGCAACTTTGGCCTAGGTCAGGGGCTAATGAATGAAATGATTTCGCTATCCTTCGATGAAGCGGATAAATTTGCCAACTCGTTCAAATAAAACATCCCCGAGGCATACTCAGTTAGCGGCCGATCTCCGAGCGGCCATATCATTTCTCGTAGCTGAACGATTGCATCGTTCAGAATGGCCGCTCGAAGATCGGCCGCTACCAAAATCAGCAACGAAGCAATAGGCTTCGCAACGCTACGCCCCGCCTAGAGCCAAGAAGTACTTACCCGGAAAGAATAAACCGGGATAAGCCAGTCAACTGTGCATCACCTGGCCGCCGTCGATGTTTATCGTCTGGCCGGTAATGTTGCGCCCATGCTCGCTGGCCAAAAACACAGCCATCGAAGCAAACTCTTCCGGCTCCTGCCAGCGGCCGAGCGGAGCAACACGCTTGACCTTTTCCTCGGCCCACGCGTCGTAGCCCATGACTTTCGCCTCCTCGGATGATTCGAATACGGATCGGTTCAGCTCAGTCTTGACCATGCCTGGGGACAACGCGTTAACGCGGATGCCAAAGGACGCAAAGTCCTTGGCTGCGATCTGAGCGAAATTAATAAGCGCTGCTTTGCTGGCGCTGTAGGGCGGGTCTGTCTGCGAACCCATCTGCCCTGCAACGGAAGCCAGCAATAGAACCGACTTTCGCGATGTCTCCCCGACCAGCAGCCCTGAAGCGCAAGCGTGGACCGTATTGACCGTCCCCATCAATGTGATGTCGAGAACCTGCCGCCAATCCGAAGGATCCAATTTCCAGAAAGGAAATCCCGTCTTACCCGAACCTATGGCCGCCGCGCAGACGAGGTGATCAAGGCAGCGTTCTTCTATAGCGGTTTTGAGCGCATCGTAATCAGCGACATCCACACACAGAATATCAACCCGCCCGGGCGCTGTGGACTGAAGCTGCGCAAGGCCCGACGCATCGAGGTCAATCGCAAGAATATGAGCTCCTGCATCGAGAAAGGCTTTGGCAATCGCCAGTCCGATACCCTTTGCAGCGCCGGTAATCGCCACCGTTTGTCCGTCCAGTTGAATAGTCATCATTAAAACAGAGTGAAGCGATCGCATGAATGCATCAAACACATTGAGCCACCGAAGATTCAGTTTGCGAAACTGGGGAATGGAAAAATCTTCAAGCAAGCGATGGGGGCCGCTGAGAGGTTGTTTAACAAGTCTGAAATATGCATTTCCCGGAATGTAGGGGCTCTGCTTGCGGAGACCGCGTAGGAAGATTTCTAGTTTCTTCTGCGGTCGCCGCAAGCGACGCCCCTACGGATTCTTCGATTTATTAAACAGCATCTGAGAGATTTGCCGTCGTTACATTCTTCGAAACCCGCCCACGCTTCCAATCCATTTCAACCGCTGCGATGACCACCAATCCGATTCCGGATCCACAGACAGGGATTGCTTTCAGCAACGCGATCGCGCGAAATACGGGCAATGATAAACGTAATCGCATCCATTCGCATCAAAGACGGCCGCCTTTCCGAGTTCGTCGAGATTTTCAAATCGAACGTTCCTGACGTTCTCGAGGAGCAAGGCTGCATTGAGTACGCGCCGACTATAGACTCCGAGACGGGAATCCCCGCTCAGAATCTCGATGGAGCGATGGTGACCATCATTGAAAAATGGAATTCTCTCGACGATCTCAAAGCCCATCTCGTGGCGCCGCACATGAATACATTCCGCGAACGCGTCGAAGGAATGGTCGAAGACGTCTCCCTCAAGATCCTGGAAAACGCGTAGCAGTTTACGGTGGGGCAACGACGTCCCGGCGTGCCGCATAAGAAGATCAAACCGACGCGGCACGCCGGGACGTCGCTGCCCTACCCTTTGCTTACCGAATCCCCAATTTTTCGACGTGCTGGACCGATAGCGTTTCGGATTTCTCGGTACTCGCGAACCACTCCGCCTTGGCCTGCCCATTCTCCACAGTGATGCCGAGGAAGCCGCCCTTGCCGCTGAAATACTTGTGGAAGTCGGAGAAGTAGCCGGAATTTCCACCATAGTCGTGCTGATCGTTGATCTCGCCGCAGCCGAGCTCAAGCAGCCCTGTATCCGGATCCTGGGAACAGTATTGCCAGTGCCGATCGCCGCAAATCACGAAGGTGTTCGCTTGCTGGCTCAAGAAGTCGCGTAGCTCCTGGCCCTCATGGGCGAAAACCTCGTTGGCGTGATTGTCCTTTTTGCCGAACTTGTCGGGGCCCACCAAAGGACCCGGAGAGATGACGAACTTATAGGTCGCGTCCGATTCGAGGATGGTTTTCTTGAGCCACGCTTTTTGCTCCGCTCCCAATATCGTTTTGTCGGGCCCATCGGGATCTCTATTGCTGGATCGAAAATCTCGGTTCTCGGTCATCCAAATCTGAACGTCGCGCCCCCAGCGATACGTGCGGTAGGTCTTTTCGCCCATCGGCACTTGCTCTCGAAAAATATCGAGCCCTTGCTCGAAAGTCAGATCCCCGTAGGTCTGTCCGTACCAACAGTCGTTTTTCAAGGTATCGTGATCGTCCTTCATGAAGTAGGAACTCACGTTCTGGTGGAAGTTCTGATTATAGCCGTAGGAGAACATCAGGTTCCACTTGGCCCGCGCCTGGGCCACGCTCTTGGCTAAGGGCGCTTTGTCGTAATACACGATGTCGCCGGTATGAACGAGAAAGTCCGGCTCGAAACCAAGCATCTGCCGATAAGTGGAATGCCCTTGCTCGCCCGCGTCGATGCTCCGGATCGCCTGACAGGTGGTTACGATGAATCGAACCGGCCCCTTGGCTCCGCGTTTAGGAGCCGTTTTGAACGCGCCTGCGGCTCGGGAAGCGATTTTCGAGCTGCCGGTTTCTCGAGCTTCCACCTCGTAATGGTAAGTCTCGCCCGGACGCAGACCGCTCAAAGGAAGCTGACGAATATAGTCGCTTTCAGGCGAAACCGACAACCACGCTGAATTGAGCTTCGAGCCTTCGCCCTTCGATTCCGGCCAGTAGTAAAAGCGAAACTCGCCCGCGCTCCCCGGAACCAAGCCGACCGGCATAGCGCCTTCGTCTTTCGCGCCCGCCTTCAGCCCTTCGGTCAATATCGGCAAGCGCCCGAAATCCGCTTTCGGAGTTGCCGTGAGTCGCACCCAAACGATGGCACTGCTATCGTCGACTTCGCCGATCTTGACGCCGGTGGCGAAGAAAGGGCCTTTCTGGGCGAAAACGATTAGGGGCGACAGAACTAAGCAGAAAGAGAGAGTGGATAAAAGCTTACGCATACGCTGATAGGGGTATCGAATTTACTATTGTATAAAGGCCAGCTTCCTGCTGGAGGTGAAGTTAAGTATCCGCCGGTTTGGACATGCATTTCGCCCACCCCGGTCAATACCGGATGATCCTTTTTGTCGGGAAGCGGAATTAGTCGCGTACTATGGATGTGGTTGTCTCCGTGATGC
>JAJFLS010000277.1 GCA_021772595.1 Opitutales bacterium | reverse complement strand
AAGGCTTCCGTAAACCGGTCCTTCCGACCGAGCAGCGCCTTCTTGAGATCGCTTTCGTCCTTGAAGGATTCGCCCGAAGGCAACTCTCCCGAGCCGTCGATTCGCTTTCCTGGAATTCGTTTTTGCTTCGTTCCGGTCGACGGGTAGTTCTTTCGGTAGCCGCCAACCGGATCGTAGAACTCCAGAGCGAATCCTAGCGGATCGATCTTGGCGTGACAATCCGCGCAAGCCTGAGCGGTCCGGTGCTTCTTCAATTGTTCGCGAATGGTGGTCGCTCCACGCGTATCCGGTTCGAGCGGTTCCACATCTGGCGGCGGTGGCGATGGCGGCGTTCCCAATATATTCTCCAGTATCCAAACTCCGCGTACGACCGGCGAGGTTTCGACCCCATTCGCGGTAACCGTCAATACGCTCGCGTGCCCAAGCAACCCACCTCTGTGGGCTTTCTTCGGCAACGAAACCCTTCGGAATGCCTCTCCATCGATTCCTTTAAATCCGTAATGCTTCGCCAAGGGACCATTCAGGAATGTGTAGTCGCTGTCCAAAAGATCCAGGATGGAACCATTGCCGACAAGCAGGTTAGCGAAATAACGACGCGTTTCCTCTCGCATGGCTTGTTCTAGACGTTGTGAATAGTAGCTCTCGAATGCCTTCTCGTCCGGCAACATGCTACCCAGCGTATTGATGCGAAGCCATCCGTCCGTAAAATGCTCGATGAAGGCCCCCGCCTTCTTATGCTTCAACATGCGATCTACCTGGGCGCTCAATACCCCCGAATCCCGAAGCTGCTTCGCAGCCGCCAAGTCCATCAACTCGCTATCCGGCATGGAGCTCCAAAGAAAGTAGGACAAGCGCGATGCCAACTGATAGTCGTCCAACTCCACGGAGTCGGCTTCGTCTCCTTCATCCAAATACAAAAACTTAGGCGAGCTCAAGATCGCGGACAGTCCGAGCTTCAGCGCTGCTTCGGTCGTCTTGCCTGACTTTTTCTGCTGGCGCACGAAATCGGCGTAGTGCTGGATATCCTCTTGAGCTTGCGGCCTCCGGAAAGCCTGCGACGCGAAGTCTCGAAGCGTTTGATCGATATCGACCTTGCCTGGGTTCGTCTCCTCGCCAAATAGCATCTGATGGCTTTTCGTCGGCCACGATTCGTAGACGGGGCCCGTGATCTCCATAGAATGCACGCGAACGCGCGGCCCATCATACACTTCGCCGATCGTCTTGCTCTCGAGATTCTTTGCTTTAGCCAATCCTTCCTGCAACAAATAGTCCCTCGTCCGAACGACCTCGGGATGATACTTAGCCGCCACTTTCGTAATCGTCCCTTTGCTGGCAACCCCGTTGCTCCAATGCACAAACGGGGTGCTCCCCTTCTCAAGCCATACCGTCGCCTCGTAATCGGTAGGGACTTCGTCGACCAGGTCGTACACCGTCACATTACGCCGGCCTTCGTGAGCGTTCTTCTGCAGTAGCCGAGGTTCGGGAGCGATCACAAGCCCCATTTTCAACGGCTCGGAAAAATCCATTTTGAAGTCGGAATTCGAATACGGGTGGTCCAAGCGATTGATCGCCTCCGCACGGACGACGATTTTATAATACCCATCTTCCGGCACGCCCGTTTTCGAGAATTTAACGGGATAATTCGTATGCCGCTCAACGGGTTGTCCGTGCCCGATATCCAAATACTTATCGTCGACGTTAATACGCCAAGTGACCGGGGCGCGCGTTCGACTCATCGGCGTAACTCCATTGAAATCCGCAGCGGTAAATCGATGCTTTTTCGACTGAGGCTTCTTGGCTTCGAAACGGATCGCCTTATCGAGAAACGTGCCGGCCACTTCCAGGTAGCGCCTCAATTGATAATCGGACAACACGAGCGACTCGCCGTTATTGTCGAATCCTTCTTCGGTAGGGTCTTGAGGAAAATCGAAGGTCGCATCGAACGCTTCCGTATGCACGCCCAACAGATCCCGAAGCGTATTCACATATTCAAAACGATTTAGCCGTCGCATGACAGTCGATGCCGGGGCTCGCAGGTTTTCCGCTTCCGTAAGCTTTTCGGTAAGCCAATCGATCATCTGTCGCGTCTCGCCCGAGTTCGGCTGCTTCACCTTTTTCTCGTCCGGCGGCATGTCTCCGAGATTCAGCATATCGAGCGCCTCTTCAAGAAGCAGCAAGTTGTCCCCATCTCCAATCTCGGCCGACAGTCCGTCCAGGCGACGGTCCCCTTTCTGCTTCTCTTCGCCATGACATCCGATGCAGTACTCGGAAACGAACTCCCGCGCGAACGGTGGGAGATTGGTGGAGGCGATTGCCGAGGTTGCGCCGATTGCTGACAAGGTGAAGAGGTGAAGGGCTGGGTGGGTGAAACGGAGGGGCTTTGCTCGTAAGGCGCTGATCACAATAGCCGATTTGAAGCTACGCGGAACGTCGCGAGCAACGGCCCTACTTATGTCGGTTCCGAAAAGCATCACGCGATTTCCAAGCCCGTTAGAGTTCCTGACGAGCTAGAGAACTGGTCGATCTCCATGCCAAATCTTTGCAACATGGATACAAACAAATTGGCCGCTCGGGTCTCGGTCCCGCGACCCTTGTCCTTCGCGTAAAGCTTGTGCTCTCCATGGCGAAATCCTCCGCCCGCCAACAACAGCGGCAAGTCCTTATTGCTGTGCGAACTGGCGTTGCCCATCCCGCTTCCCAATAAAGACATCGTATTGTCGAAAAGCGTTTTGCCATTGGGCTCATCAACCGCTTTCAGCAAATCCAGGAAACGGGAAAATTGCGTTGTATGATAGCGTTCGATAATCGCCAGCTCGTGGATATAGCTTTCCACTTTGCCATGATGGGTCAGCTGATGATAGCCCCGCGTAACAGCCAGACCGCCATTGTCGTGTCCGATGTCGTTGGAGCTCAAAGTGATCACCCGCGTAGAATCGGTCTGCAGCGCCAAGGCCATGAGATCGTAGTACAAGGGAATCCGCTCGGCGAATGTGAACCCATCCGCGCCTGCCGGCAACTGGAAGTCGACCGACGGCTTCGGCTTGTCGAGCCAAGCCTTGGACTGGGTAAGCCTTTTCTCCACCTCCCTCACGGAAGTAAAATAGCGGTCTAGTTTCTCCTTGTCGCGAACACCGACCGTGCTCATCAAACGATCCGCATCGGTCTTCACCAAGTCGAGAATGCTGATCTGGTCCGTATAAACGCCCTTCAAATGCTTCACTTGGCTCGGATCGGTTTTCTGGAAGAGCAAAGCGTTGATCGTTTTCAGATTCGATATCTGCGGCAGAGCCACACCCGAATTCGACCACGACAGCATATTGTTCATATCCGTCCCCCCCGATCCCAATTGCAGGGACTGGAAACGCGTCTGCACACCCACGTGTTGGGCAGCCTTCTGGTCCAGCGAGATATTTGCCTCAGGCAATCCTTTCGAATTCTTCGAGAGCAATCCAGTGAGATAGGCGTGAACGCCTCCGTGACCGCCCGTGCCTTCCGACCCGTGATCAAGCTGGGAAAATACCGAGAAATCTTGACGATGCCGATCAAGCGGCTTCAGCAACTCCGGCAACTCGTAGTTTCGTCCGGTTTGCTTAGGAAAAAACAGCTTCGGCACGAAACCTAAACCCATGCCCACGCACACCATGCGCATCGGCACGGCAACCTTGCTGGCCACCGATCCGATCGCCATTGCATCGAGAAACGGCAAGGACAGCGTCGCGCCCGCAATGCCTCTCAGAAAAGTTCGTCGATCCAGAGCTTTACAGCGTATGTTCATAGTCAATTGGGGGAGAATTGATCCGCAATCGTCCAATAATTGCAGATGGCATCGTGGAATTGACTGGAAATCTTGTCGAATTGGACACCGAAGCCGACCAAAAAATGATCATCCCATTCGACGGGATCGCAGCTCTTTCTGCCGCGATTATAGAGAGTGTCGCACAATTCGAGGATCTGTAGAGGCGCCGCTTGCGGCGCCCCTACAAAACGATGATCTCGCTTGAATCCACACCGGATTCCCGGTGTAGCTACGACGCAAGGCGGCGTGGTTTCCGCAAGGTCTCAGTCAAGTTGACGCCTATGCGCCTAGCGGGACGAGCCGCATCGGTTGAGTTTTGTCCGGCCAATACGGACCGCCTGGCAGTCGATCCCTACCTTTTGAATTCTAGATTTCACCCGCAACGAATTACTTCCCCTGCTTCTTCGCCCAAGCCGCGTCGACTTCGGCTTTAGACTTTCCTCGGGCATTTCGGGAGTGGTAGATGGCGTCGAGCTCGGTCTGGATTCCTAGGTCGCCTTGAGATGCCATCCAGGAATCAAGCTTCCCCTTCAAGCGCTTTACCGTTTTGGCGTATTCAGGATTCTCTGCCAGGTTGTTCATTTCGAGCGGATCGGCATTGCAGTCAAATAGCTCGAACTCGGGACGAAATTGATATCTGGATACGTATTCCTTCGCATGAGCGTCTCCGGTTTCCGCTTTGGCGATCATCGAGAGAAACGCAGGGGAATTAGTGCACGCGTTCATGTATTCGGCTTCAGGGTTCAGATTCCAGACCAGGCGATAATTCTCCCCGCGCACAGTACGGATGGGATAGGAATCCGAGCCCTTGTTGATGCGCGCGTGGTCACCTCTCCATAAACGTAGTCCTTGTGGCGATTCGTCTTCCCGGTCAGCACAGGAAGGAGGCTCTTCCATCGATTGCCGACGCAGGCTTTCCTCCGGCGGCATCGACAAAGGTAGGCGTCACGTCGCAATACTCCACAAGCGCGTCGGTCGTCGAGCCGGGTTCGACCTCGCCTGGCCAGCGAACGATCATCGCCGACTGCAAGCCGTTTCCGTAGCAGGTCCATCTGGCGAATGGGAAAGAGTTGCCTTGCTCCGAAACCACCATCACCAGGGTGTCTTCGCGAAGCTGATGCTTGTCGAGTAAGTCGAGAATTTGGCCGACCTGACTATCGTAGTAAGTGATCTCCGCGAGGTATTTGCTAAAGTCCTGTCGCATCCGCGGCGTATCCACAATGTAAGGAGGCAGGATCACTTTCTCTGGTGGATAGATCGAGGCGTCGCCTTTGTTCCAGGGGGAATGCAGCTCGTTGGAGCATGCGAAGAGACAGAAGGGCGTGCCCTCCTCGACCGATTCGCTCATCAGAGCATCGACAGTCTCCATGTCAGGATTATTGCCTTTGCCGCTGTATTCGAAGGGAAACACCTCTTTCGGCCCAATGTGCGTCTTTCCCGAAAGAGCGACGCGATAGCCCAAATCTTGCAAGTAGTGAGCGATGCTCTTTGTTCCATCATTCGCGAAGGTATGATTTGGATACGCTCCGGATTTGACGGGTTAGATTCCCGTGTAAATATTATGCCGCGTCGGCGAACACATAGATGCCGCCTGGAAGCAGCGCTCGAACTTCATCCCCTCCGTGGCGAGGTGATCGATATTGGGCGTGTGCGCTTGACCGCCATAGCAGCCAAGATCGCGAAACGTCATGTCATCGGCGATGATGAAGACGAGATTGGGCTTAGCCTGGGTCAGTGAACTGGAGGCGACGAATAGAAGAGCAAGAAGAACGAGTTTCATAATAAGGGTAGTTCGTAAGAGCTTTCCTCGGGCAAGCTGAATTGCAATTCGAAACCGAGCGCACTTGCCAACGGGGCTGTGACTCTCGCGAAGTCGCGAAATTTTAAAGACTTCGGAATCCCAGGAGGAATCAGGGGTCTATTGATTTGAATTTTCTACCTTCGCGTCTTGGCGACTTCGCGCGAACCTCAATTCGAATATCCGGTCGGGAGAGAGTGTAGGAGCCTGCTTGCAGGCGAAAGTCTTCACCAAAGAGCAGATGGCACATCGCCTGCAAGCAGGCTCCTACAATTTGCCGAACGCTGCTTTACTGTAAAGCAGCATACGTTTCTGCAATCCTTGCCCGAATCTATACCTCATCGATTATCGACAGGCAGCGTTATCGCTCCCGCCTCAAACGACCCAGCGCGACGCTCAATCCGGGCGATTGCGACTCTCGTTTCACTACTTAATGAATTCGCAACAAAAGAAAATTCGGGCAGCCATTATCGGATACGGTGGAAGTGGAAAAATCGCCCACGCGTACGGGATGCAGGCCAACCCCGAATTCGTCATCTCAGCTGTCTGCGATCTTTCCGAGGAGCGCCGGCAAGAGGCCCACGAGGATCTCGAATGCGCCGTCTACGCGGACTACCACGAATTGCTTTCTCGGAGCGAAGAGTTTGATCTCGTCAGCATAGTCACCCGGTCGGACACGCACTGCTCAATGGTGTGCGACTGTTTGAACGCCGGTATCCACACACTCGTGACTAAACCATGGGCGCTCAACCGCAGCGAAGCCGATCAAATGCTGGCCGCCCAAAAGAGCAGCGGCAAACAGCTATTTCCCTGGATGCCGATGTACTGGTCACCCGAATACGGCAAAATCCGCGAGCTCATTCGCTCCGAAGCAGTCGGCGACGTTTTTCTCGTTCGCCGACACGTAGCTCAATTCTTTCAGCGCTACGATTGGCAAACGGAAAAGCGGTTCGGAGGCGGGTATCTGCTCAATTGGGGGATGCACATCGTCCAGCCGATTCTCGGTCTCGTCGACAGCCCCGCCAAGCGCGTTTACGGACAGCTCCAGCAAGTCATCAATCCAGGCGACGCGGACGACAACTTCCTCACGGCCATCGAGTTCGAGAATGGAACGCGCGGAATCGCAGAGTTCACCGAAGCCTTGGAGGGGCTACCCTCCTTCATGGTCCAAGGGACGCGGGGCATGATCCGGTCCGACGAGCGAGAGATCACGCTTCTTCAGAAGGAGCCTGACAAAACCGAGGAGGCGGTCCGAACCACGTTTCCCATTGAAGGTAAACCCTATGGCGACGAAGCGGACATCTACAAAGACGTCGCCCAATCCATCCTCAATGGCGCGCCCTTCCGAGCCACCACCGAAAGCGCCTACTACGGAACCACCCTCATAGACGCCATCCGAGAGTCGCATGAGACCCGGCAGACCGTCGAGCTCCGCCCTCCCAGCTAGACCACCAACCGACACCCGTTTTCACTATACTTCGACCCCTTTAGAGCTCCCATTCACCCCTCCAAAGATCCACCCTGATCCTTGACTTAAACGAATTTCCGCAGTATCAATAATTCTCCCAAACTAGTGCCGCCGCCTTCAAAGTCTCTAAACGCGTCTTCGCGCGAGATCATGCAAGGATCGACCGGCCCATCATCCAGACTGCATAAAAAACTACAAACCCCTAATAATCATGAGCAAGATACGGCCTTCTTGTAAAACCATCGCCCGAGAGGCAGGAGTCAGTCGCATGACTGTTTCAATGGCTCTGCGCGACCACCCCCGAGTCGCCCCCGAAACTAGAGAACGGATCAAACGAATCGCCGATAAACAAGGCTATACTCCAGACCCGAATCTCACCGAGCTCATGCGCTACCTACGAAAGCGCGACATCAGCAAAGAGGAGCCGGTGATCGCTATTTTAAACGGGAAAAAATGCCCTCTCAAGGATCTCGGAGAAGACTCGAAACTCATTCGCGAAGGCGCCAAAGAGCGAGCGGAGAAGCTCGGTTTCAAGGTCGAGGATTTTTGGCTTCAGGAGCCCGGAATGCGACTCCAGCGAGTCGTCCAGATTCTCCAGGCCCGCGGCATCCGAGGGATTGTCGTTCTGCCCGTAGAAACCTTGAGCGATGTATTCTCTCTGCCTCACGAGGACTTCATGGGAGTCGCGACCTGCGCGGTGGCCGCAAAATTAGGATACAACCAAGTGCACCCCCACTTCTATCAGGCGATGCACACTGGAATCTCAAACCTTATGGATAAAGGTTTCAAGCGTATCGGCTTTTGCGTGACAGAGCTGGAAGACGAGCGCTCTAATCATCTCTACCAAAGCTATCTGCTCTGGTATCAGCAGAACATCCCGGAAGAAAATCGCGTCCACCATCTTTCACAAGCAAACATCAGCAAAGAAGATTTGCTTTCGTGGGTCGAACGCGAAAAGCCGGAAGTCGTCCTCAGCCCGAACATCAACCACTACCATTGGTTGGAAGACTCCGGATTGAGCATTCCCGATGACATCAGCTTCGCCGCTCTCGCGCCCGCGATCGAAGAGAAAGGCAAAATTGCGCAAGTGCATATCGGCTACCGCAAGATCGGAGCCACAGCCATTGACGTTCTCAAAACCAAACTCGCCAACGAGCGGCTCGGCCCCACGGACAACCCAGCGGTCACCCTGATTCGAGGCGAATGGATGGACGGAGCAAGCGTCCGAAAGAGCAAGAAAACCGTAGCCGCCTAGCGGATACGCGCATTTTTTTCGAACCACGCCGCATTCGCGACTGCGCATACGCGTCAACTTAAGTTGAAAACGACGGTTCGCCGAGTGTAGGAGCCTGCTTGCAGGCGATCGGTTTCCCTGGGCGAGGGACAGAAAAATCGCCTGCAAGCAGGCTCCTACATTCGTAAATTACTTAAGTTGACGCCAATGCCCGACTGCGGGACGTCGTATCTACACAGGGAGCCCGGTGTGGATACAGCTCCGACCAACAGCTCGCCCGCGCTAATGCACCGTGACCATCAGCCAAAGGAGCAGGATGATCACGCCGACCATCACCCAGCTTCCTCCGAAGCCGATCCAGTCCATTCGATCCGGTTTCGCGATTTCCCAACTGCTGCCGGGGAATAGCTTCTTCGCCCGAATCGAGTCGGGATTCTCCGCCGTAAACGCCACCGCTTTCTCATCCTCTTCCTCCGAGGACTGTACGGGCGTGTAGATCTTCCCGAAAAAGTAGTCCAAGTGCTTCTTGTCCGCCGGACGCGTGACCAAGGACAGCGAGAACAGAAGCACGAACGGGAAAAATGCGTCGAAGAAAAAGCGCGACGCGACCAGCTGGGCTTTGTTGAACTTCGTGAAATCCACGCCGAACCAGCTCATCACCCAAATCTCCGCCTCGAATCGCCCCATCCCGATAAGCGGCGAATCAGGATCCGCCGGATTCTGACGCACCACCCGCTCGAAGAAAACCCCTTTGGGCTCGATCGTCACTTCCTTATCGATCGTGTCGCCCACTATCGTCGCGCGGCCCAGTTCGACATCCTCGTTCGTCGCCGGCGTCTTATACACATGCGAATAGGTTTCCGTCTGAACCAGAAAGTCGGGATTCATCCGGACCGAATCCAACGCGAGAAACAAGTTCGGAATTACCGCGAAAATCAGGAAGCAAATGCACACCTCGATTGCCACCGCCACCTTCGTCAATCGCCGCCACGTAAATCCCAGCCAGATCGCCGCTCCAAAAATCGCGGGCACAGAAATGAAGTACTTAAACAGCTCCAGCAGATTGTTCACGAACATCGCCGCCCCGATCCCCCCTAGAAGCGTCACTCCGATCACTGTTCGCCCCACGAGAAGATAGTGCTTCTCCGTGCGGTTCGGAAAAATCGGCTGATAAAGATTGCGGATAAACAGCGCCGAATTCGAAACGGACATCGCGTCGAGGGAAGACATATTCGCCGCGAGGATCCCAACCAGCATCAAGCCAATCGCCCCGGGCAACAGAAGATCGCGGCTCATGAATCCCCAGGCCAGATCCGGATCGTGGATTTGACCCGCGTACAGACCCAGCGCGATCAGCCCCGCTAAAATCCAGAACAGCATGAGCAAACGCTTCAGAAACATTCCCCCGATAATTCCGAACCGCGCCGAGTTCTCGTTGGTCGCCGAGCCCGCCGTCTGCATCATCGTCGCCACCGCGACAATCGCCACCAGCTGCGAACAGAACATTCCCACAATCGTGTACCACCCGTATTCGCTCAGAATTACAGATCCGAAAAGCTCGAACCTAAACGCCGGCACCGAGGCATGAAGCCCCGCGAATCCTCCCAGCTTCGACAAGCCCAGCGGTATCAGAATGAGCGAAAAAATGATTATCAAAACCCCTTGAATCGAATCGGTAATCGCCGCCGCTCGAAAGCCTCCCATCATCGTGTACACCGCCACAATCACACCATATATAAT
>JAJFLS010000276.1 GCA_021772595.1 Opitutales bacterium | reverse complement strand
TAGCCTGAGCAATCCAGCTACACGATGCTCAGGCTAAAGCACTGAGCTACTGATGTTTCGTCGATTGTAGGAGCCTGCTTGCAGACGATTGTCTTTCTGGATTATGGCGAAGGAAATCGCCTGCAAGCAGGCTCCTACAATTTAAAAATTGTGACCTAGTTTGACGCGGACCGCCTGGCAGTCGGTCCCTACCTTGATCGATTTGCGTAATTGATCAGCTTCTAGGCGATTATGTCTTTGACCACATTTCCATGGACGTCGGTGAGGCGGAAGTCGCGGCCTTGGAATCGGTAGGTGAGGCGTTCGTGGTCGAAGCCGAGCAAGTGGAGTAGGGTGGCGTTGAGGTCGTGGACGTGTACCGGGTTTTCGATTACGTTGAATCCGAAGTCGTCGGTCGCTCCGTGGACGTAGCCGCCTTTGACGCCGCCGCCTGCTAATAGCATGGTGAAGGCGCGGTTGTGGTGGTCGCGCCCGTTGTCGCCTTGGGCCATCGGAGTGCGTCCGAATTCGCCTCCCCAAATGACAAGGGTGTCTTTAAGCATGTCGCGGTCCTTGAGATCCTGGAGAAGGGCTGCGACGGGTTGGTCGGTGTCTTTGCAGTTTTTCGGGAGATTTTCGTCGAGGAGACTGTGCTGGTCCCAGGCTTCATGGAAAAGCTGCACAAAGCGTACGTCGCGCTCCACGAGACGGCGGGCGAGTAGGCAGTTCCGGGCGAAGTTGGATTCCTTGGGGTCTTTGATCGCGTAGGCATCGAGAGTCGCTTGAGATTCCTGTCCGAGATCCATGAGTTCGGGGGCGCTGGTCTGGAGTCGATAGGCTGTCTCATAAGCTTGGATACGGGCGGCGGTTTCCGGATCGGAAATCCTGTCCATGGTTTGCTGATTGAGCTTTTTGAGCGCGTCGAGCGAACTTCGCTGGGCCTGGGCGTCGTATCCCTTGGGATTGGAAAGGTATAGAATGGGGTCGCCTTTTCCGCGGAAGGGAACGCCGCCGTAGACGGTCGGCAGGAAACCGCAACCGTAGTTGCTGGCGCCGCCGCTAGTTCCTTTGGCGCTGCTGAGGACGACGTATCCGGGCAGGTCTTCGCTCTCGTTGCCCAGGCCGTAGAGGGTCCAGGCGCCGATGCTTGGTCGGCCGAACTGGGAGTGCCCGGTGCTGAGCATGATTTGGGCGGGGGCGTGATTGACTGCGTCGGTCTGCATGGACTTGACGAAGCACAGGTCGTCGACGTGTTTAGCGATGTGGGGGAGGAGCTCGCTGATTTCGATGCCGCTTTGGCCGTGGCGGCTGAACGCGTATTTCGTGCCGAAGAGGGCGGAGTTGGGATTGATGAAGGCGGCTCGGTAGCCTTCGAGCAGTTCGGCGGGCGGCAGTTGGCCGTTGCGTTTGATCAGCTCGGGCTTGTGATCGAAAAGATCGAGGTGGCTGGGGGCCCCGGCTTGGAAAATGTAAATGACACGCTTGGCTTTCGGCGCGAAGTGAGGAGAGCGTGCGGCGAGCGGATTCTTCGCGTTTGCGGAGGCGGCTTCGCGGGCGAACATCGAGTTGAGGGCGAGCCCGGCCATGCCGACGCCGCAATTGCGTAGAAACCAGCGTCGCGATTGGATGGTTGCCGATTCGTTGTGTAGTTCGTTGTTCATGACGCCTAATTCTTGTTGAGGGTTTCGTCCAGGTTGAGCAGGACGCGGGAGGCGATTGCCCAGGAGGCGACGTCGCGAGGAGTTGCGCCGGGCGGTAGCTCGGGCGGGTTGTCGGCGTAGCGAAAGGCGATCTCACGGGTGTTGAGCCAGCCGTCGGCGAGGCGTTGGCGTTGCCCTTCGAGAAGGTCGAGCAGGACTTCAGTGTCGGCTTTGCTGGCCGGGCGCCCGGTGGCCAGCAAGTAGCCGTAGTTGATTCTGGATACGTCGGTTTTGCCGCCTTCGTTGAGGATTCGAAGTCCCATGGCCTTGGCCGCTTCGACGAAGACCGGTTCGTTAAGCGAGGTCAGCGCGGACAGGGGTGTATTGGAAAGGATGCGACGGACGCAGGAGGCGTCGGCGTTGGGCGCGTCGAAGGATGTGAGCGCGGGGTCGGGCATGGCGCGCTTGCGGAAGATGTAGAGCGAGCGTCGGTAGCGCTTTTCGTCGGTGGCTTCTATCCAATATTGGACGGGCTGGAAGTTGTCCTTCAGCATGCTTTCCGGGACGGGCGGGAAAACGCTCGGGCCACCGATTTCCGTGTTGAGCAATCCAGACGCGGCGAGGGCGATGTCGCGGACGACTTCCGCTTCGGCGCGAAAGCGCGGGCCTCGGGCGAGCAGCGTGTTTCGAGGATCTTTGTCGATAAGATCGGGCCGAAGGCGGGAGCTTTGCTGATAGGTTTCGCTTGAGAGAATGGTTTTGATGAGCCGTTTTTGGCTCCAGTCGATTTCCATGAACTCGACTGCGAGCCAGTCGAGAAGTTCGAGGTGTTCTGGCATGGGGGCCCGAGTGCCGAAGTCTTCGGGGGTCGGGACGAGCGCTTGGCCGAAGAGGGCTTGCCAGATTCGGTTGACCTGGACGCGGGCGGTCAGTGGAGCGTCTTTTTCGGTGACCCAATGGGCGAGATCGAGACGGGTCGGATTTTTGGTTGGCAGAGGGTTGAGGATGGCGGGAACGCTTCGAGTAACGGTGTGCTTGGGTTGGTTCCAGGAGCCGCGTTCGAGCAGGCGAGTAACGCGTTTGAAATCCGATTCGGTTTCGGCGGTATGGAGGACGCTGGTTTTCGCTTCGGGGAATTCGGCTTCGAGCGCGGCGATCTGCGTATTCAATTCTTCGAGACTCGTTACGCTTTTTCGCCAAGCCTTAAAGAGGGCGGCGTTATCTTCGGGCGAACGTTCGGCTTTGGATTTGGAGAGGGCGATCGTGGCGGCGTGATCGTAGGCAGGCACTTGTGGCTGGGGACGTTCGGTTAGGGCGAGACGGAATCGTCCGATTTGCTGATTGTCCAAACCGAAATTCCCGCCGCCGTGATTCTTGGTGAATCGCACGCGCAGCTGACTGCCTTGGGGCAAAGCGACGGGTTCTTTGAAGACGACCGCGGCGCTCGATGGTGCGTGTCTCAAGATAGGGCCTCGGTCGGGGCTCCAGGCGGTTTCTTTGTCGCCATCGATTAAGAACTGGGCGGGTCCAATGCGGCGCTCGTCTTCCGCATCGTCCTTCTTTTTTTGGAAGTATTCGCGCAATTCTCGCAGTTCGAAATCGAAATCGGCGGACGCTGCGCTCAGTTCGACGGGGGTCCATTCCGTTTCGTTGGGCCATTTCCGATAGACCTCCCATTCGCTGATCGCGAAGGTGCCCCAGTAGCTGCGTCCGGGTCCGCCGAAGGGCAGGTCCTTGTGGAGCAAGGCCTCGAAGCGCATCCCGGTGGCCATGGTGAGCGGGGTTTCTCCTTCGATTTTCGCGACGCCTTGGACGGAAGGATGTCCGAGGATGAGGATGCTGTGGTCGTCCAGCTCCTCCGGGTGGTTGAGTCCACCTTCCCATTCCTGCAGATCCGTATCCCAAATGGTCCACTGGGTTGCTGAGGTTTTCTGTTCTGCTTCCCATGCGGCGAGTTCGGTTCGCCAGTTAGGATGGCGATCTTTCACTTGATTTTCGAGCGACTGGATTTGGGCGCGGTTGGAGTCGATGGTTTGGATTTGCTCGTTGCTGTAGATCCAGGATTTCGCTTCGTGGGTTTCGTTGAAGAAGGCGAACAACCCGAAATACTCGTCCTGGCTGATTGGGTCGAACTTGTGAGAGTGGCATTGGGCGCACTGGAGGGAGAGGCCGAGGGTGGCTTTGCCGAAGCAGTCCATGCGGTCGAAAATTCCTTCGAGTCGGAATTGCTCGGTGATGATGGCACCTTCTTCGTTGACCATGCCATTGCGCATGAAGCCGCTGGCGACGAGCTGGTCTTGGGTGCGGTTGGGGATGAGGTCGCCCGCGAGCTGCTCGACTAGGAACTGGTCGTAGGGCAGGTCTTGGTTGAG
>JAJFLS010000275.1 GCA_021772595.1 Opitutales bacterium | reverse complement strand
GGCTTCCAAGTACATTCTGCAGATCGACCGTCGAATGATCCGCCCATCCGAAGCGCTTGGTCCTCGAAAGCCTGTCCAACCTCTGGTCGCTGTAGAAACCAGTAAAAATATGGCGGCCCAGTAAATTGCCCCAAATACCTTCCCGATCGCTGAGATCGAGCTCGTAGAAGGCCGTGGCACGGAAGGCCTCGTTGCTATTTTCCCTCACAAACGTATCGCTGATAAGGTCCGTTTCGATGAAGGGACGCCCTACATTGGGATTTGGAGTACCGTCCATCCAATATTCGCTCACATCGACGTGGATGCGATTTCCTGTTCCAGCGAAAGGCTGGAATCTGTCCTCATTGTAATCCTGCTGATCGAAGGACAGTTCGATGCCTCCCTTGTTGTTGAATAAGGACTGCTCCAGCGTTGTATTCCATGCATCGAAGTCGGCATCCACCAGATTCGAATCGCCGGAGATCAAATGATTGCTATTGTCGAACACATTGTAATCCAGGACGGTGGGCCTACCCCATCCCACGCCATTATTAACCCAACCGGTGGTCTGGAAATCGAAGCGACCCTCAGGTCCGAAGCTACGTCCTTGCATTCCTTGGATCGCTGAATCTTGGTGAAGCCCGCCATAGGTTCCCGAAGCGGGGTCATCCGTGAATAGAGCGACTTGCAAGAAAAAGGGTCTCGCCTGCTGACCAGGGACTCCCCCAGTGCTTTCACGCAATCGATTGTCCACTGTATTCTTTCGGATGAATGTGCCGCCATTAGCTGGGGTAATTAAAGTGTCGGTTAGCGATCTGCCCCAGCGGTTGTTGTACTCGAAAAGCGGCGCATCAAACCATGTATCCACTCCAAATAGCTCAGGGGGGACGACGCTAGGACGATTGCTCTTGATCTGGCCTGTCTCGAAATTGCCGTGCAAAACAGTCGTCCCGAGAATACCGTCTCCGCCTTCGGATAGTATCCCTTCCATGGCCACGTAGAGGCGCGTGTCGTCCTCGTAGGCAGGACGCTGCTTGAACTCCCTATCTTCTCTTAAACCCGACACTCTTACCCCGAAACGCCCATCGATGACGCTTTCGTTGAAGTCAAAGCTCAGTCGCGTCGATTCGCGCTCGCCGATGCGCATGGAAACTTCGCGTGAATCCTCGGTCAAGGAAGCCCGCTTCAGCGAATTGTCGATTATTCCGCCCGCAGAACCGATCCCAAACAACAACGAGTTCGGGCCGCGATTGATAGTCACGCTGCCTGTATTGTAGGTGTCGAAGGGAATCTCCGTCAGAAAATAGTTTCGCGTCAGAGAAGCGGCAGCCAAGCCACGCACGCGTTGCGCCGCCTGCGGCCGGGCACGTTGATTCAACTGGCCTTGGCCACCAGCGTAATTGCCATCGACTCCGCCCACCTCTACGTTCAGGGAATAAGAGAGAACCGATTCGCCGTCGGTGGCTCCAACGTCTTCGAAGAACTCCTCAGTCAGAACGGAGATGGCCGAGCCTACGTCGGCCAGTTTAGTCTTCAGCCGGGTGCCTGCCAAGGTCGTTGTGGCCCGGTAGCCTTGGTCCTCCTTTGCGAGAACGGTAAAAGGACTAAGTTCGTAAACATCTTCTTCATTGCCTTGGTCTTGTCCGACAACTTCTGGGGTGCCGGCCACAATGAGCGCAAGCAGCCCTTTAAAAAGGCCGTCGATTGGTGTTCTTTTTTCTTTCATGGATGTAGTATATACAGGGTTTGAAACGCCGTTCGCTTCTTCGGCGATTACGGTTTTCCTTATAGTGTACACGCCAGATTTCTCATGTTGAAATACGGCGAGCGATGTACCTGCCAGCATGAGATCGAACGCTTCTTGAGGGACATAGTGCCCCTTTATCGCCACAGTCCGTGCGCCATCTAGCCTCTGAGGAGAAAAGATGAACTCCACATCCGCCTGTTCGACGGCGAGTCGCAGCATAGAAGTAGCGTCTCCCTCGGAGATGTCGAAATAACATCTCCGGGAGTCTACATTCGAAGACCCATTCAAGCAGTCGCAGAGAGCTACCAATAATATGAATAATAACATCCACAGACGACGAATAGGTCCGTATTCGAAAATTGGTGATGTCATTTATTCGTATCATTAGAGTGCTGCCTGCACTCTGAACGTCGTATATTTACACGCAAAACTACCAAAACTATTTTTCTTTTTTCTTATAAAATTTAATCTATCACTGAACAAGAGGGAATATATAAGCTTTTAGAGAACATTCAATAAATCGATGTTGCGACGACCCTACAACTTTCGACCTTTTGCGTTCTCTCTTCATTTGGTCTTACGCAGGTTTCCGTCATATCTATAATTTGGTATGATCCTCCGTATTTAGAGTACTTTCGGAGAACCGAGGCCGGTTCTCCCTACCATTTTCAGTCTATTTATCACTGATGGAAATTATTATCTAATAAGCCAGAATATCTGTCATTTACAGCACATTACGGATGAATTTTTTCTTTAGGCTTTCTGAGCACGACTAAATCTTTTCCTACGAATTCCGCTTCCACATCGAACGAAAGCTGGACCAGTTCGATAAAATGATCGAGATTCGCCGAACGAAACGAAGCCACGACGGGAATGGACTTGATCTCCTCGTCCCCGAAAACGACTCGCCGCTTGTTTACTTTGTTGAATACATCAACTACCTCGGACAATTTCTGCGAGTCAAACGTCAGCAGCATCGGCTTCCAGGCGAGTTTCTTGTTGAGGCCCCTTACAGTCTCGTCGACAACATCGACCTTCGGATCTTCCTTCCGAAGCTGGACTTCAGCGAATTGGCTGGCCGACAGAGCGATGTTGATGGAAGCGCGAGCCGGATCTAATGAGTCATAACTTGTAGCTATCGAGTCAGTTCGATGTTCACCGAAATCGTCATGCGGCTGCGGAAGCGATCCTTCTGAATCCAGATTCCTACGCAACAAGCGCACCTCGCCTTCCGTTACCAAAACCTCCACGCTATCCTCATTGAGTTTTACATTAAATGCGGTGCCTGTCGCCAGCACTTCCACTCCTCCCGCCATCACGACAAAGGGACGAGTCGAATCTTTCGCGACGCTAAAGTGCGCTTCCTTGGCGAGCAATTCAATCATACGCGCCCGTTCGCCAAAGCGCACTTGAACGGAAGCGCCTTCGTTGAGTTCAACGATCGATCCATCAGGCAATACATGACGCACGTAATCGCTAGCGGCAAATTCCTGACGAATCTCCGACTCCCCATTTTCCGGCCCCCATTCCTGGTAGAGGGCTACGCCCAACGCGACAACCATACTGGCAGCGATCGCGGGCACTCCCCAATAAAAACGTCCAAGCCAACCCTTGCGCGACGGCTGCGTGATGTCGCCTTCGACGCGTTTTTGATACTCTGCCAGGTCATCCAGTTCATCCCAAAGTCGCTGGTATTTTCGATAGTAGCCGAGGCTTTCAGGATGAGCCGCCATGAACTCGAAAAACTCGTCCGTTTCCCCCGCGGTAAGCCCAACATTCCGGCGAACAACCCATTGAGCGACCTGCGTTGGAACAAGATCGTCCTCAAATCCCACGAGCTTCTTCATATTTCTAATCCCTTCCATGCTTATCCATATATCGGGCGCACTTCGAAAGGCCGATGCTGATTTGCGTCGAAATCGAATGCTTCGAAATACCCAGTTTTTTGCCGATTTCCTTATAGCTCATCTCCTTGAATTTTCTCATGACGAAGATCGCCTGACATTTTTTCGGCAGCGAGCGAACCGCATCCCTCAAGATCTCTATCTCGTTGTTTCGTGATGCGAGCTCGTCTACACTCATCATCTCATCGAACATCTCCAGGTCTTCACGATGGTCGAAGCACTCCCAAATCACGCCTTTCTCTTTCCGAATCCGGTTAACCGAGAGATTTCGAGCCGTGACAAATAAGTAGGCCCTAGCGTCAGAGACCTTGCTCCGTGACTTGAAATACTGGATTACCGATTCCTGCATCACGTCCTCGATATCAATGAAGCTCCCGTACTTATTGAGAATGTAACTCCGAACCGCCGGCTCGATCGGCTTGATAATCTCCCTGTAGAAGGTCTCGTCGTCGAGAGAGTCGCTTTTGTTTTGGACTGAGGGTTTTGGAGGCATAGGGGTAGATTTAGACTTTAGCTAATTTCGCAGCTGTTTTCAATGTTCTGTCTTTTTCATTCTATGGTTAGCGATCCTACCCTTAATTAAACGCCAACAGTCGCAAAGGCGGCTTGGCAGTCCCGATACTCAACAGAGACAGGGCCTCTAATTCTTACGTCGCAATTTCGCTATCCAAAGCGCCAAAATAATTTTGAAAAAAAGTCATCCTGCTCGCAGGGCAAATAGTTCATGATCCCTATGCAGGAACGAAACCAGAGTGCCGGGGAATTTTAAACGTACATGTTGGAGTTGTAATTGATGTTGTTGACAGGATCTCTAGAATTTAAGGCCCACATCTCATACTTATCGAAAATCCATACTTCGATCTGCACGATTATTCGCCTTTCGTGGGTTAGTTTCAGCAGTCGATCAAAGCGCCGCCAGTACTCTTCGTTGAAACGAGTGAGATCGTATTTCCCATCGTCGTTTTGAGCAAAGGGCCAGACATTCCCTTCGTCGCGACCGCTCATCACGCAGCGGATGTAATTCCCGCCAACGCTGGCAAGCAGGTCGAGGTGCTCCTCGATATCGAGTATCTGAAACAGATTGTCGTCCTTGGTTCCTCCCAGTAGCAATATCGGCTCGCCGTGGTATTGCCAGTAGCGCGGATTCTCCAGACCAGGCTGAATTCGCTCCGCATCGAAATCGTCCGCCAAACTCTGTAAATTGGTGGCGACGAGAATAAATAACAAACTAAGTACTATCGAGTTTTTCATAATATTTTATTGCATCCACTTATTCGCTTTTCTGTTTCGATCCCGCCGATGGGGCTATATAGATTTCATTCATCTTATTTCCTCGGATGTACAAATCAGTACCTTCAAATTATCAGGACATCATGCTAACTACAAATGCGTCCATTTTCGCCTATATACGAGAAATCCTATTCCCATTCCAATGCTGGCTAGGCCGCTCGCCATCGCTAGTCGACCACTCAGGTCAGCAATAGCGAATACGCTGACTAGCACAAAGAAACCGCCCGCAACAAAAAGCGACAAAGCGAACAGCTTAGTCAGAGCTACTTTGAATCCTGAATCGATTTTCGGGATCGATGCTTGAGGCAATGGTGATTCGATCTGCTTGAAGAACACCGCGACCTCTTCACTCGGCGCCGGGCAAATTCGCCCGCCAATCATGTAGGTGCCAACACAATACACGATCGTTAGAAGCGTTGAGATTTCCCAAACGAACCAACCACCCACATTTAGGACCAAGGAAAGGGCAGCACCGCCAAGCACAACCATGTAAACGACTCTCGTATCCTGGCGACCCATCAGCAAGCCCGCCAACATCGGCACTGCCAAGGGAATAGCCAGTATTCCCGTAAATAGTTTATTCGCCTCGAAGGCCCCGCCGAAACTACCCACGAACAAAGCCCCGGTCGTGATCAGCCCTCCGATCGCGATCGTTGCCATGCGCGCGAATAAAAACTGGGTTCGATCGCTGCTATCCGGGGCGATGAATCTTTTGTAAACATCGTTAGTCAAAACACCCGCCATTACATTAAACTCCGAATTCAATGCGGACATCGTCGCCGAGAACATGCTCGCGATCATCAATCCCATCATTCCCGCCGGCAGCAACAAGCTGCAAACCGCTACGTAGGCCTGCTCGGGATCCTCTAGACCAGGCAAGAGGGCCTTGGCCGCGACCGCCGGTAAAAGGAAAACGGCAGGCGTCACTAGGAAAAGAACGGCACAGCAGTAAGCGACCATTCTCGCGGCCTTTTCATCCTTCACTGCATACATGCGCTGCACGAAGGCCCAGTTTTCGTTATATTTAAGCGAAATCATGAGGAAGTAGACGATCAGCCACAACGACTCTCCCTTGGGTCCGTTGAACCAATTAAGAGAACCGGGATTCGTCGCCGCAATCCCTGAGAAACCACCCACTTCCACCAAGGCGAGCGGCAGCAGGATAAAAGTAGCTAAAATCAGTACGACAAACTGAATCGTATCCATTACCGTAACTGCCCAAAGCCCTCCGATCATTGTGAAGATCGTTATCAGCACTCCAGAAACGACAATCGCTTCCGCTATACTGATAGGCGTCACTGTCGCCAAGAAAAATCCAGATGCGTAGAGTCGCACCGCGTTATCGAGAAATCGCTTGAGCAGTCCGAGCCAGGAATAAAGCTGTCTCACGTATACGCTGTATCGCCTTTCAAGATACTCAATCGGAGTCGTAATCTCAGCTCTTCGCCATCGAGCCGCAAAAAATTTCCCTGCGACCAAACAAGCAGGAACAGTACTCCAAAAAACGACAATCGAGACAAGTCCATGTTCGTACGCGATTCCCGAATACGCTACGAACACGAAAGTGCTGAACATAGACATGAAGTTGCTGATGCCCGCAATAATCCACGGAATCGTATTTCCTCCTTTAAGGTAGGCGCCGACATCCCTGACGAACCAGCCGAAGAATAAGCCGATAAACGCCATCAAAATTAGATAGGCGCCAATGAGCACATAATCTAGAGCTACAAGATGCATAGGGGTAATGATTCCGGTAAGACGGGGAGAGGATATCACATCAACACGAAGGCCCACCCTTATCGCCCTCTAAACGACGTATGCTTTTGCTTGCGGACGACCTCATTTGCTACACTCCTGGACTTGCCAGAAAACCGCCATCGACTGGAATCGTCACGCCCGTTACGAAACTGGCGGCTTCGTCATCGATCAGCCAGTTCACGCAGCCCAATAATTCAGGCGCTTCGCCAAATCGACTCATCGGCGTATAGTGAAGTACTTGAGCGCCGCGCGGACTGGGCTCACCATTTTCGTCGAACAACAGCTTGCGGTTCCGTTCGTTGACGAAAAACCCGGGGGCAACCGCGTTTACTCGTACACCCGCTGGAGCCAGATACGTCGCGAGCCACTGCGTGAAATTGATAACAGCCGCCTTCGCGCAAGCGTACGCGCCTACCTTTGTCAAAGGTCGGTAACTCGTCATCGAAGGGAAATTGACTATGCTGCCTTTCCCTTTCCTCGCCATGTCCGCGCCGAACACGCGACTTGGCAGCATGGTCCCAATAATGTTCGTATCCACTACGCTGCGAAAAGCGTCGACATCTAGATTGAAAAAT
Organism: Opitutales bacterium; assembly: GCA_021772595.1. GTDB lineage: Bacteria > Verrucomicrobiota > Verrucomicrobiia > Opitutales > Opitutaceae > Pelagisphaera. The sequence goes on along the minus strand of JAJFLS010000275.1, from coordinate 9,806 downwards.
CCCCCCACCGAAGGGTCATCCAACTCTGCAGCTTCGAATGCCACCGTTTTCGTGATAGCAGCCGCCTGATTGCCGCCTGCTCCATTGATCAGGATGTCGCAGGTTCCTAGTTTTTCTTCGATCGAATCTCGCGCCCTTTCAAGATCTTCCAGACTTGTGACATCTGCAGCGACAAGCATCGCATCACCCCCTGCCGCTTCAATCGCGTTCAGCACAGGCGCCAACTTTGCCTCCGTACGTCCCAGTAAGACAACACTGGCTCCCTGCGATGCTAAATTCTTCGCGATCTCCGAGCAAAGCGTGCCGCCCGCGCCCGTTACAACCGCAATCTTTCCTACGTGTTTTTTCGTTTTCAAAATAGGTGCTTATCAAACTTAGCGGTAGAGAAAATCGCCCCCTCAGTCAGTTCCAGAAGTTGACGCAACTTCGGACTGAACCGGTCTTGAACCGACGATCTGAACCGCGTTTTTGTAACAGATATCCCCAATCAGATTCTCCAAAAGAATCTCATCGTCCGGCACCATACCCGCATCAATCCATTTTCCTAACAGGTTGCAGAGGATTCTTCGGAAGTACTCGAACCGGGCCATTGACAAGGGACTGCGTGTATCCGTGGCCATACCTACAAATCGGCCGAGAGCGCTGTAGTTGGCAAATACTTTCAATTGATGCACGATTCCCTCGTAGTGATCGTTGAACCACCACGGAGGCCCTAACTGCACCTTGCCCCAGACGCCTTCTTCGACAAAGGCCCCGCTTAATGAGGCGATCTTTTCGAAATCGCCAACATTCAACGGATAGACAATCACTCGCGGCATTCCTTCCATTCCTTCAAGGCAATCGAAAAACTGGGAAAGCGCGACGCTTGATATAGAGTCTCCCACACAAGCTATGCCTCCAGGAATGGATACTCGATTCATTAAATTGCTACTGGTCTTACGGCACGCGCCCAAATGCAATTGAAGCGTCCAATTCCTTTCGGCATACTCTTTAGCCAGAAATACGAGCAGATAACTCTTCAATCCACACGCCTCTTCACACGACAACCCGTCACCCGCCAACGCCTTTTCAAATATCGCCTTAGCATCGCTCTCCGCTATCATGCAGAAGGAAACCGATTCGAAACTATGGTCCGACAAGCAGCAGCCGACTCTGTCGAAATCGTCAATTACGTTTACTAAACTCTCTTTCAATAGCGATATCGAGTTTATCTCTCGATTAACGCGCACGCCTAGAGTTTGAATCCAATCGGCATATCCAAGAGAGTCCACCTGCAACGCCGCATCGCCACGTAGGGACGGAAGCATCGTAAATGCGCTGTCCGATTTTCGCGTTGATTCATGGGGTCTTAAGTCCGACAACCAATTATCGGAAGTGCATACTATTTCCACATTCGACCGATTCAGAATATCCGCTGTACCGAATCCACCACTACGAATTTGCTCGTTGCATTCCTTCCAAATATCCTCTGCCGTATCGCCATTCAGCAGAAGGTCGATCCCGAAGTACCGCTTCAACTCCAAGGCGGACCAATGAAACACAGGGCTACCCACTAGCCGAGGCACCGTGTTTGCGAACGCCCGGAATTTTTCGTCAGGGCTCGCCGCGCCCGTAATAAATCGCTCTTCGATTCCATTGATGCGCATCGCTCTCCATTTGTAAGGGTCGACGGACAGCCATAGATCCACGATATCCTTGGCGCATGCATTCGTCGAGACCTGCTCCGGCTCCAAATGGCAGTGGTAATCCACTATCGGCAGGTCTCGAGCATACCGCTCGTAGAGCTCGATCGCTTTGCTGGAACCCAGCAAGAAATGACGATGGATAAATGAAGACATCGATAAGGACATAAACCAAAATCCGGATTGAATCGATTCCGTCTTGAAACGAAAAGTCTACGAGACTTCGGAATATTGATATTCAATAATACGAGCTTGACTCCAAGCTTAGGTCAAGATTTATTGAATAATCATTATTCTTATATGAATAAACAAACAGTCCCCTCCCTAGAGAAAGCCATTCGCATTCTTAATACAATTGCGACTGCAACCGGCGAAACCACTTCCAGCGCCCTCGCTCGTAAAGTGGATGCCAGTCAGCCAACCGCCTACCGTATCCTCAAGACACTAGAAGCAGCAGATTGGATTAAGCCGAACCCAAACAATGGATACAGCCTTTCGCTCGGCTTGCTTCCTATATTGCACCACCTAGATAACTTCGACCGCTATGGAAGAGCCTCTCAAACGCTGATCGACAATCTATCGCGTGAACTCGATCTTACGGTTAAACTCACCATTCGTCAGGGCAATGAGCAAGTCATAGTATCCATCGGAGAATCTCGACGCCCCTTTGGAGTTTCCGTACCTCTAGGCGGTAGATTTCCTGTGGTATGGGGATCCCCCGGAGCCTGTCTCCTATCGAGTCTTTCCGACAATGAACTCGAAAACGTAATTAAGGCGATACCCAAAGACAACTGGAAACACGAAACGCCAGAGTTCGTTCGCTGCAGAGTTAAAGCGGTACAGGAAAAGAACATCAGCGAAAGTCTGGGCGAGCACTACCTTGGATTGGATACGCTTTCCGCTCCATTGCTAACTCCCATTGCGCGAGCAGCTCTCACCATTGTGGGCTTTCGAGGCGAGATGAGCCCAGAGTCGCTCCCTCAACTTCGCAAACGACTCGTTAAAACTGCGCAAGAGATCGAACGCACCCTGGAATTTATTTAAGAACCTTTTTCTGAGATGTTCATCGCCGACTTCCTCCCTTCAAAACCTGACCTTCGCTGGCAGCTCGCCCAGCAAATGGGGGTGAAGCATGCAATAGCGAAACTGAACCCCACACTCACCGGGAGAGCTCCACCTTCAGACATCGACGTCCTACGAAAAGCGCAAACGACGTTCAAGGAATCCGGTTTCGATCTCTACGGACTGGAAGGCGACCAAATAAACATGGAACGCATCAAGCAAGGCAAACCGGGTCGAGACGAGGATCTCGCTTCCTATTGCCAGATGCTCCATAACATGGGCGAGCTCGGCATCCCCCTACTCTGCTACAATTTCATGGCTCAGATCGGATGGTTTCGCACGCGAACAGATATTCCCGAACGAGGCGGCGCCCTAGCGAGCGGATTCGACCTCGAGGACCTGGAAGGTGCCTCACTGACTGAAGCGGGAGAGATCTCCGAAGAACAAATGTGGGAAAATTATGAATACTTCATAGATGCGATTCTATCAGTAGCGGAAAAAGCGGGCGTCCAAATGGGACTCCATCCTGACGACCCGCCGATAAGCCCATTGCTCGGCATTAGTCGCATCTTTTCGAAGCCCGACAATATTCGGCGCGCCCTAAGCCTCTCAGACAGCTCGTCTCACGGAATAACATTCTGCCAAGGTTGCTACACCACAATGGGAGCCGATGTCGCCGCCTTGGCGAGCGAATTCGCGGATCAAGGAAAGCTCTTCTTTATCCACTTCCGAGACGTTGTCGGGACACCCTCTCAATTCAGGGAGACCTTTCACGACAACGGCCCGACCGACATGCCAGCCATGCTTCGACATTATCGAAAAATCGGTTTTAAAGGCCCTATCCGCGTGGATCACGTACCGACACTAGCAGGGGAAAGCAATGACGATCCTGGCTACGGAGCCCACGGTCGCTTGTTCGCAACCGGCTACTTGAAAGGTATTTTGGATACTCTAGGAATTCAGGAAATAAATGAGAATATACGCAGAAATTGACGATTGGGACTGCCCCTACGAAATACATCGACCACCACGCTAACACTACTCCCTGTGTCTACTAACCAATACAATAGAGAAGTCGGAATGATGAATCTCGACAAATTAATCGAGGATCGGGAATCCATCTCGAAAAAGCCATTTCCGATACCTGAAAAAGAGCTTCTCGCTCGATTCGAACAACTCTATACCGGAGCGATCAGTGATGTCCTCAGAGAGTTTTGCCTACTAAACCAATCGCTGCCGCCCTACCTCCGTCCCCTCCAAGAAGAAGTCACTGTAGCGGGGATCGCCTTTACAGTTAAGAGCGCTCCGAGCTCTTTGATACGTGGAGAAATGGACTTTCGGACGAACATGCTCGAAGCCATGCACGAAGACGCGTTTATCGTCTACGACACCAGTCGAGACGAGGAAGCGACCATGTGGGGCGGCGTCATGACAGCAACGGCAGTCAGCAAGGGAGTGAAGGCCTCGTGCATCGATGGGTGCATTCGCGACACACGACAAATTATCGAAAAGAAGTTTCCTGTTTACTACAAATACCGTAGTCCCAATGGCTCGCTTGGTCGCTGCCTCATAACTCACTTCCAAATTCCTATTCGTATTTGCAATGTGGATATAAAACCAGGCGATATTCTAATGGGCGACATTGATGGCGTCATCTGCATTCCTCGAGACATCGCATACGATGTCCTTTTGCGAGCGGAGGAAATCCGCGAAAACGAGAAGAAGATCTTCGGGTGGGTAGCCGAAGGCAAAGGGGTTCGGGAAATTACCGACGAGGGAGGCTACTTCTAAGTTTCTCTCAACCAAGGTACGGCATGCATATTCAAAATTTCCCTGTTCAAAACATTCCCACACAGACATTTAAGCGGTGGCCTCTCACCCAAACTCACCATCCAAATTCCTCATTCATTTAGAGCACCATCAACATCTATCCATGAAATCTCTGAGCTCATTACTTCTTTGCCTATTAACTGGAATCAGCGTATCCGCAGACTCATTACGAACAATACCGCACACGGTTGAGGCCAAAGCCACCATTGCGGAAATAAAGGCTGGAATGCCGGATGGTTGGAACTATCTGGGCATGCTCAAGCCCAAGAACGCGACGGAGATCAACTACTCCCTACTGGGAGTGGGTGGGGAAACCCTGGATCGCGATTTCGCTGATTTCCACTCCTACAAGAAATACCTCGAACCGCTCGGCGCCAAACGCCTCCGTCTGCAGAGCGGCTGGGCCAAGACGGAAAAAGAACGCGGCATTTTCGACTTTGCCTGGCTCGAAGCCATTATCGATGGAGCCATCGAGCACGGATTGGATCCCTGGCTCGAACTCTCCTACGGCAACCTCATCTACCCCGGCGCCGGAGGAAGCGGTTTAGGGGAAGGTCTGCCAAAATCAGAAGAAGGCCTGTCCGCGTGGGATCGCTACGTGCAAAAAGCAATCCGCCTCTTTGCCGATCGCGTTACCTACTACGAGATCTGGAATGAAGCCGATATCAACCACCGTGGGAAAGGCGAAACAACAAGAGACATGGATCTTGAGTACGCCCGTCTTTTTGTCCGCACCGCCGAAATCATTCGCCGCGAAGATCCCGACGCCTTTATCGTCGGCTATGCGCTGGCCGGTCTGCAACGGCGCGAAACAGTCGAACTGTTCATGGAGTATTTGAAAGAGCAAAACAAACTCCGCCTACTCGATGGCTTCTCCTTCCACGCTTATCCAACGAACCCTGACTATAATTTCGATCACGTGGCCCGCTTACGCGCAACCATGGATAAATACAATCCGGGCATCGTTCTCTGGCAGGGCGAAACTGGAGCCCCGTCCGCCAATCAACCGCAGTTTGCCCTGAAGCAACTTGATTGGACCGAGCTTAGCCAAGCCAAATGGAACACTCGCCACGGATTAGCTCATATCGGGCGAGGCATCTCCTTCAGCCAGTTTCAGATTTCCGATATGCACTACAAACAGAAGGTCAGAAATTTCAATACGCTCAACACGAAGGGCCTCCTTAAAACCAAGCCAGACATCTCGGTTGACCGACCCAAGCTGGCTTACTACTCTTTTCAGAACATTTGCAGCTTCTTCAATGACGGGATCACACCCGAAGGTCCGGTTGAGGGCATCGAATCTCACCACCAAAACCTGTCTGCCTTCTCATTCTTTCACGCCGTAAACGGCAAACGCGTCTATGCGCTCTGGGACAACTCGAGTCGCCCTGGAGAAAGCTACAATCGCAAAAGGATCGAACTTACAATTCCCGAATTTCGTATCTCCAACCCCGTTTATATCGATCTCGTCTCCGGCGCGGTGTATACTATTCCTGAAGGACAAGTCAGTTATTACGGGACAACTGCAAACTTGAAGAATATCCCTCTTTGGGATGCTCCGATTGTCATCACCGACCGGTCGCTGGTCACGATTATCAGCAACTAATTCCGTCAATACGATTAACGAAAACAATCGTATTTACACGCGTCAAAAAGACCCAAACAGACCCACCGGGAGCTATCCGCACCTCATGATCAAACACACCCACCTCGTACCCACTAACGTGACACGTTCCTACCTTACCTTCGATCTATCTAAAGCCACCAAGGAAAGCGTTGCCGAAGCCGAACTGATTCTCCAGGTCCACAGCAGCGGTCTTGGATTCTACGCCCTCGCACCAGACTCTAGGTTCACGATTTATGGAATTGACTATGACGACTGGAAAGAGTCCGAACCGCTTTGGGACAACGATCCTGACCTCGAGCTTGACGAGACCAAGAAGCTCGCGACCTTCGAGGTTCCCAAAGGGGCAACAATGAGCCAGGTAAAAGCCTCCTCTGAGGAATTGGCAGCCTTGATCCGCTCCACTAACGACGGTCTTGCTACTTTCATCATCGTTTGCGAAACCGGCGACCTCGAAAATCAGGGCCTCGTCCACGCCTTCGCCACAAATGAACCTCCCACGCTTCAAATAAAAAATAAGGAACATGCCTTATGAAAGAAAAACTCATATTCATCGCTTCACTATTCGCGCTCACCGCGCTTGCAGGTAATTCATCGAATAAGAACGCAGTGCACGAATTCACGGATCAAGATCGGCAGTGGTGGGCGATTCAACCGCTCAATGATCCAAACATACCGAAAATCTCTAATTTCTCTGCATTGAGAAATCCAATCGACAACTTTGTCTTCAAGAAATTGAATGAGGCTGATTTCGACAAAGCCCAAGAGGCCGATCCTTACGAGCTTGTCCGACGCGCCTATTTCGATCTGCACGGCCTTCCTCCTTCTCCCGCACAAGTGGCGGAATTCATTAAGAAATCAGACGTCGATTTCGAAAGTGCATACAGCGCACTCATCGACACCCTACTTGCGAGTCCTCGATACGGCGAACGATGGGCCCAGCATTGGCTAGACGTAGTACGATACGCGGAAACGGACGGGTATAGAGCCGATGACTACAGACCCGACGCCTGGCGCTACCGCGACTACGTCATCAACTCGCTAAATGATGACAAACCCTACGACCAGTTCGTTCGCGAGCAACTGGCTGGTGACGAGATCGACCCCAACGATCCGGATACCATAATTGGCACCGCATTTCTTCGACATGGCATCTACGAATGGAATCAACGCAATTCTCAAATGCATTGGGAATTGATCGTAAACGAGATGACCAACGTTACTGGAGAGGTGTTTCTGGGCCTGGGCATTGGCTGTGCTCAATGCCACGACCACAAGTTCGATCCGATTCTACAAAAGGATTATTACGCCCTTCAGTCATTCCTCGCAACGTCCTATTGGCCGGATAATCTCTCCCTCGGCACCCCTGATGAGAAAGAGCGATACAAGCGCGGACAGGCGAAATGGATGGAGAAAACAAAAACCGTTCGCGACGCCATCGACCGTATCACTCAGGACGCTCGAGCCAAAAAAAAGGCCTACACGGTGGGACAGTTTCCGCCCGATATTCAAGAAATGTACTACAAGCCGGAATCTGAACGAACTCCCTACGAATTCCAAATGGCGGAGCTCGTACGTCGCCAAGTAGTAACTCAAGATAGCAGGATCCAGTTCGAGAAGGAATTTCAAAAACAGCCGGAAACACTTGTCCGGTACAAAGAACTCGTCGCGGAGCTAGAGACATTTCAAAAGGATAAACCCAAACCGCTCCCAATGGCATTCGTCACTACCGACGCCTCGACGCTTCCTGTCGAAACTACCATGAAGACCCGACGCAGCGAACAGAAAGTGGAACCTGCATTTCTAAAGCTTCTTGGCCTACCTTCACCGAAAATCCAATCGACGGATACAACTACAGGCAGACGCAGCGCGCTAGCAAACTGGATTACGAGTCCCGAAAATCCGCTCTCCACTAGAGTGATTGCGAACCGGGTTTGGCACTACCATTTCGGTACGGGGATCGTCCCTACGCCAAATGACTTCGGCACGTTGGGCGAGGAACCGAGTCATCCCGACCTTCTCGACTGGCTCACCAATCAGCTTATCGAAAATGATTGGCAATTGAAATCCCTCCACCGCTTGATCATGTCGAGTGCCACCTACCGACAAACCGCTCGGAGAGAACCTGACGCATCCTTAGCAATGGCCGATCCAGAAAACCGGCTCCTTTGGCGATTTCCTCCTCAACGCTTGAACGCCGAACAGGCTCGCGACGCAATGCTCGTTGCTTCAGGCGAAATCAGCCATCGCATCGGCGGTCCCTCGGAAGACGGAGAGACCCTCGTGAGAAGCATCTATCTGGAGAAACGACGCAATCGTCCCGAAAAGATGCTCCACAATTTCGATTCACCACACGGTTTCGATTCCGCTCCGCAGCGTCTACAAACGACCACCCCCATTCAATCACTTCTACTCGTAAACAGCGAATGGCCAATCGAACGAGCCAACGCCTTCGCTGAACGCATTCTCGAAGGAAGCATTACACTCGAACCCTCTCATATTTCCAAAGCGATTTCAATCGCCTACAACCGTCCCGCGACCGATCGAGAAATAGATCTCTCCATGCAGTTCGTAAAATCCCAGATCGAACGTCTATCCATTGATATAGAACAACAGAATCCAATCTACGATTACACCGACACTCCGTTAAGCCCGATCGAAGATCATTTCGAGTTAAACGGGCCTTCTCTAATCTCAGGTAATGCCGCTCTCACTCTTAAGCCCGATACGCCCTACGAGAGAATGATCTTGCCCGAACTGGACTTGACCGGCGATTCTTTTTCCTTTGAAGCAGTCGTATCTCTCGATTCGATTCATACCAACGCCCGCGTCAACACCATCGTTTCGCAATGGAACGGGGATCACGAAGGGAGCGGCTGGAGCATCGGAATCACAAGCGCCAAGTCTAAGTACGACCCGCGAAACTTCATAGTTCAACTTATCGGCAACAACGGAGTTGGTAACCAAGACTACGAAGTAGTCGCTTCCGGTCTCCGTGTTCCTCTCGGGAAGCCAGTCTACCTCGCGGTAGTCGTAACTGCAAATCGCATCCAGAACGAAAGCGGTGGTGGCAAGGTTGTCTTCTATATGAAGGATCTTTCAGATCCTAAAGCGGAGCTACAGTCCACTTCTGTTTCCCACACAATCGCCAATCATATTCACCCATCGGGTACTCCTATTATAGTTGGCGGTAGACACGCTGAAGGACACCTATGGACTGGGCACATCGCTCGGTTGTCGCTGACCAATCGACCTCTAGGCAACGAAGAGCTTTCCTTCAGTTCGGATACCAATGGATCCAGTCGAATCAATCTCAGTTTTTTCCTAGATGCCGACTCAACAATTCCAGACGGCGCCTCCTGGATTCTCCCCGATCGGATAGCGCAGAATCAGGATCCGATATTGGGAGCGGTCGCCGATTTCTGTCACGCCCTCATGACTTCAAATGCGTTCCTCTATCTTCACTAAGCCATGCCTTGTTACCAGATCGAAAATTCTTTCTCCCGTCGCGATTTTTTGAGGACAGCCGGTTGCGGCTTTGGATCCCTCGCCCTATCCGCGCTGACAGGAACTCCAATCGCTCACTCCGCCAAGCATAATCCGAGCCC
>JAJFLS010000274.1 GCA_021772595.1 Opitutales bacterium | reverse complement strand
TCACGTGCCGATCCACCAAAGTGAGATCATAGGTCTGCCACTCGCCCGGCTCTTTTCCCGCCTGAACGGATGGAGCAATTCTCCCGAATATGGCCCCAACTCCTTGAATGCCTTGCATCCGGCTATCGCGATCGACGACTTGGGCCTCATACATCCCTCGAAGATAAACGCCGCTATTGCGATTGGCCTCAATCAGGAACTCTATGTGCAGCCAGAAATCGTCAAATACGGCTTCGGTTTGCAAATTCCCATAAGATCCGGTGGAACCGAAATCAGTCTTTGGAGTGTTGTTGACCATCATGCCACCCTCAACCCTCCAACCATTCTTTTTGTTGGGATTGTATATGTGCCAGCCCGTCAGGTCCTTTCCATTAAAGAGCGAAATCGGATGACCAAATCGGACCTTTGATAGATCAGGACGATTGGGCATCGGAGGGAATTTCTTTCCTGTGAAGGTGATGCGGTCGTAAGGTTTCTCTAGGGATTCATTCAAAATCAGCCCGTCCAATTTCCCGTTTTTCAGGCCGACCTTTACGGTGTTTGTCGTGACCTCGGGACCGCTTTTCCCCTCGCGCTTGATCTTTATCGGGAAGGTCAATCGCTTGTTCTTGAATTCCGTAATCTTGTGCGGTCCGGCAGATTGAACATGCACGCGCATGTGAACCACGGGCTCTCCATCTCTTTCTTCAACTTTCAACCACGCTGGCTCATTCGATGAGAGATTCAAGGTCCAGTCGCCGATGAGGCCTCTAGGGACCGATTCGGCAATCGAAGCGAAAGGCCATGCCAGGCAAGCTAGCGAGCAGATGACAAGGAGTCGCAAACCTCCTCTTTGATGACGATTGGGTACGTTTATCTTGGTCATTGTGATAATAGGTGAAATCGATTGGTCACGTATGCACAGGCAATGGTTATTGCCTTAACGATACTTCAAATTATCTGCACGAAAACGACATCAACTCCACTCTTAAAAGCGTAAATGCGATTTTCGATATCCTTTCGGCGATAGAGATATGCCTCAATACTTACGGAATCAAACGCTACAATTTGTATTCAACAATTAGGAACTGTTCAATTAATGCCGAAAAGGCTCGGGGCGGCGCCCAAGCCCTACCTGTTTCTCGAGCTTCGCTCGAGTACTGTGGTAGCGTCCGAGCGCCGCCCCAGACGAAAAGTGCGGGACATAGTATTTATTTGAGAGTGTCTAATAAGTCGCAATTCGCAGGGTCGGCACTCTTGACGGGGCGTAACGCAGTGAAGACTGTTGCGCCATACCGCAGAAGCAGCTAGAGCTCTTCCTACGCGGTCTCCACAAGCAGAGCCCCTGCTACATTCGGAAAATGCAAATAACGACACATTAAACACTCGCTTAGAGCCTATCCCGAAAACTGAATTGAACGTATCGATGAAACCGTGCCTAATGGATATCCAATCAGACGATTGGATATCCATTGAGATTTGCGGCCGACGAACTGGCAGATTGCATTTCCTTTAGCCCCCGATACGCCAAACGAATTCCTGAAACCTAATCGAAAATGAAAAAGCTGTTCACATCACTTACCCTATTCGCAATCGCGTCTCAGGCGCTTATTGCCGACGTCGTTCGCGAACAAGACATCATCTACCATAAGACCGAAGGTGTCGCATTGACCATGGATGTTTTCATTCCAGAAAAACCCAACGGAGCTGCTGTTATCAAGATCGTGAGTGGTGGCTGGAAATCGAGCCACGCGCGAGTCAATGACAAATATTCCGACCCGTATACCGACCACGGATACACAGTATTCGCCGTTGTGCATGGTTCGCAACCGCGCTACAAAGTGCGCGATATCATGGGCTTCATGCACCGCGCCGTTCGATTCATACGCACGAATGCCGCCCAGTGGAACATCGATCCCAACCGCATAGGCGTTACCGGCAGCAGCGCCGGTGGCCACCTCAGCTTGATCTTGGCCACCAAGGGAGGCCCCGGGGATCCCGAAGCCAAAGATCCGATTGACCGAGCCAGCAGCGCCGTTCAGGCGGCCGCCGTTTTTTACCCACCCACGGACTACCGGAATTGGGCGGAGCCTGGCGACATGGCTGTCGGCGTCGGAAAGCAGGCGCGCTGGCAACCTGCCTTCGGCCCTGAATCGGAAACCGCAGAAGGCCGCGAGGTATTGGGTCACGCGATGTCTTCCATTTACCACATCAGCAAACGCACAGCTCCTGTTTACGTCATCCACGGGGACGCCGATCCTGTCGTACCGATATTCCAGTCCGAAAGCTTTGGTAAGATTGCAAAGGCGAATGGCGTACCGTTCGAGCTGGTCGCAAAGGAGGGAGCCAAACACGGCTGGAAAAATAAGAACGAAGACGAGCCGCAGTTCGTAGCGTGGTTCGACAAGTATCTTCTACCGTAAGCCTAACCGCAACGTACACCAGTCCATGCCTCACAATACCATCAAGTCATTTGCCTCAATCCTACTCGGATTCTGGATCGCAAGCGCATGCTTCGCCGCTCCTAAACTCGCGGTCATGGAATCCGCTTTCGGCCAGCGCGTTAAGGTCGAAAACATCGCTCTGGCCAAAAAGGCGGGCTACGACGGCATTCAGATCCTCACCGGAGACCTCGACGAGAGAGGCCTACTCCCCCTGTCCTACCCCTCGGTTGTTCGTTCAAAGAGGCCAGCGAAAAACACGGAGTAGAAATCGTGGGGCTATGCGCCGGAACGATGAATAAGCTGCCCTGCTGGGATCCAGAAACGAAGGAAAAAGCGTACAGCGCCGGGATCCAATCGATCCAGGCATGCGCAGCGCTCGATGTCCCCATTTTATTGGTACCCTTTTTCAACGCGGCCGGTTTTGGCAACGATCCGGAAGATCCCAAATTCAAAGCGGCTACTCGCCTACTCCGCGAGCTCACCACTGAAGCGGAAGCCTACCAAGTAACGCTCGGACTTGAATCCAGGACCAAACAACCCGCGATCGATCATATCCTAGAGGAAATCGACAGTCCGTATCTAAAGGTCTACTACGATACAGGCAACATGCTAGTGGTTGGCGAAAACGTCTACGACGTCATTGAGCATTGGGGAGAGAATACCATTTGCCAAATGCACCTTAAGGCATTCGATTCTGAATACAGCCTCTTTGGAGACGGCAAAACGGACCTTCCTCGCCTCGCCTCCTCGATTCGCGGTTCAGGCTATGATGGCTGGCTCGTTTTTGAGCCCGGCCCCGGAAAGAAACGAGACCTCGGTTTCGATTACGCCAAGGAAAACTTGAAACGCATCCAGGGCATGTTTAGAGAATCTAGCAACTGAAGGTAAAATCACGTAACATTTTCGCCAAATACTACCTCAAAACAACCCGATGAAACAGCGCTCGCTTCACTCTTCCTTTTTAATTCTGCTTGCCTCCTTAATGGCCCTGCTCTTCTCGGCATGCTCCGAGAGAGACAATACGATCGTTCTCCGAGGCGCTTCCCAATTCGACGAGGACCATTCATTCAACCGAACGCTGAGAAAATTCGAAGATCTCGTTAAAGAGTACTACGGCAAGCCAATCCGTTTCGAAATCTATGCCAACAGCGAACTCGGTTTAGAGAAGGACTACTTTGTCTACATGAACCAGGGCCTCAGCGTCGATTTCGCGATCGTGTCACCCTCACATATGTCAACCTTTTCCAAGGCGGCTCCAATCATGGATATGCCGTTCCTTTTCAGAGATCAGGACCATTGGAACAAGGTACTCGATGGGGACGCCATAGAGCCAATAGCAAACGAGGTCGCAGATAAGGCCGACGTGGAGATCATAGGATACGCCGGAGGGGGAACGCGACATCTTATTGTGAATAAGCCCGTTAGAAATATGGCAGAATTGAAGGGACTCGATATTCGCGTCATGGGAGCGCCGATACAGACACGGATCTTCCAAGCGATTTCCGCAGCGCCTACTATCATCGCATACAATGAAATCTATAACGCCATACAGACCGGAGTCATTGACGCAGCGGAGAACGAAGCAACCGGTATCCAACAAATGAAGTTCTACGAAGTCGGTCCCGAGATATCGCTCACGCAACACGCAATCACAATCCGCCCACTCTGCTTTAGCGGCAAGACGCTTCGCAGTTTGCCTGAAGATCTGCAAGCAGCAGTCATCAAGGCGGGCAAGGAAGCCGGAGTGTATGGACGAATGATAGAATCGAAACTCGATGCCGAGCTGCTTTCGCAGATGGAAGCAGAGGGAATTCTTAGAACCCACGTTTTCACAGAGCGAGAAAAACTCCTTCAACTAGCTGATCCAATCAAAAAGGCCTATGCCGCAGAGGTAGGCGCCACCGATGTGCTGGAACGTATAAACAGCGTAAGGTAGGGCCTGACTGCCAGACAGGCCGCGTTGGTTGAGTTTTTACAAGGCATGTGGACCACGCCTGCGCATAGGCGTCAAAATAGCTGAAATCGTCTGAAAACCACGCCGCGCTGCGTCGTAGCTACGCCGAGACTTCGGCGTGGTATCTGCGATGGACCCAACTGTTTAGACTTCAATTCACGCCCATCCGCTCAGCGGGATTGGTCGCTACTATTTAATAAGTCAATTTGGCGAATCATTGGAACGGGACGGCGCCCGTTCACTACCCTAAAAATTCCCTTCAATAGGTAGCGTTCGGGCGCCGTCCCGAATTTTTTTATTTGTCGGACGGTCTCCTAGGAGCAACTAGGAAACTAGAGTCATATTGTCTACGAAGACTGAAGCAGCCTCAAGATCACGTCTCTGACAATTTTCCAATCGGCAAAGCCAGCCGCTTTTTATCGATAAACTTGAGGTAGTGTCCTGATTCACTTCGGCAGTCAAGATGCGTAGAAATGGATATGCTTTAGGCCTCAAGGATATCCATCTAGGCTTTAGTTTACCGAAGAAAATCGAAGAGAATTACCATAATTTCTTTATTCCAACCCGATTGATCACGACATGCAAAAACCTAACCAAGATCTAAACGGAAAAGTCACTGCCATAACTGGCGGAGCTGGCGAGATAGGCTCCGCCTTCGCTCTCGGCCTCGCCAAGAACGGAGTCAAAACAGCGATTCTCGACCTCGACGAATCAGCCGCACAAGAACTCTCCGAAAGAGTCGTTTCGGAAACGGGCACAGAGGTGATCGCCGTCAAATGCGACGTCCTTTCCTCTGACGCGCTAAATGCTGCAGACGAGGAAATCGCAAAACGGCTTGGACCCCTTTCGTTTCTCATAAACGGAGCCGGCGGCAACAACCCGGTAGCGACGACAAAAGACGAGCAACTATCCGCCGACCTTTCCAATTTTGAAGACTCCTTCTTTGGAATCGACATAGAGGGGTTTCGCGATTGCCTAGACTTAAACCTCCTCGGCATCGCATTGCCTACTTCGATACTTGGAAAACGTCTCGTAGCTCAAGAAGCAGGTTCGATCGTGAACATCTCTTCGATGAACGCCTACCGGCCACTAACTCGAATCCCCGCCTATTCCGCAGCAAAGTGCGCTGTGAGCAACTTCACGCAATGGCTCGCCGTACACCTCGCTTCGACGAATACGAGAGTAAACGCTATCGCGCCCGGCTTCTTCCTCACCGAACAATTGAAGTATCTCGCCTTCGAGGAGAATGGAGAACTCACGCCGCGTTATCAACGAGTTCTCGCCAACACTCCGATGAACCGATTCGGCGAGCCCGAGGAGCTCGTGGGGACGCTGCTTTACCTTCTATCTGACTCCTCACGATTTGTGACCGGCATCGTGATTCCCGTCGATGGAGGATTCAACGCCTATAGCGGAGTGTAACCAAATCATACCTACGTTAAGCAATATCCTATGAACACCGAAACGATTGAAAAGGCCGCCATCGAGGCAAGCAGCAACACGCTAGACGTGACAAGCCCCCTCGACGGATCTACGCTTGCCCAAATAGAAATCGCCAGCGCGAAAACCATTGAGGAAACCGTCGAGAAGTCGGCAATCGCCTTCAAGTCCTGGGCCGTTGCCCCCATTAGAGAACGCGTGCAGATTCTCTTCTCCTTCAAAGCGAAAGTCGAAGAGAACATCGAGGCGCTCGCGGCTATCATTTCCAAGGAAAACGGCAAGACGCAAAACGAAGCCCGCGACGAAATCAAGCGCGGCCTCGAAATCGTCGAATTCGCGACCGCCATCCCTCATCTCGGTCTAGAAACCACGCTCGAAGTCAGCCGAGGCGTGCGCTGCAAAACGGAACTGGCCCCTCTTGGCGTGACGGTGGGTATCACGCCTTTCAACTTCCCCGCAATGGTACCGATGTGGATGTTCCCCATCTCCCTCGCCTGCGGCAACACCTTCATACTCAAGCCATCCGAGCAAACCCCGCTCGCGGCCCTAAAGATGGCCGAGCTTTTTCAAGAAGCGGGCCTTCCCGACGGCGTATTTTCCGTGGTCAACGGCGACCGTCACACCGCTCAGGCTCTCATCGAAAACGAAACGGTCAAGGCCGTGGGATTCGTCGGCTCCACACCCGTGGCCCGCTCCATTTACTCTCTGGCCGGCCAGCACGGGAAGCGAGCCCTAGCATTGGGCGGCGCCAAGAACCACATCACCCTGATGCCGGATGCCGACCCCGAAATCGCCGCTTCGAACATTGTCGCCTCTGCGATGGGCTGCGCCGGACAACGCTGCATGGCTGCCAGCGTTCTTCTCATGGTTGGCGACTGTAAAGACACCCTTAATGAAGTCGTCGACCTTTCAAAGATGATCAAACTAGGCAGCGACCTCGGAGCCGTGATCAGCCCAGTCGCTAAGCAACGCATTACTGGATACATCGATAAAGCGGAAGCCGAAGGAGCAAGCATTCTCGCCGACGGGCGCGACATCGATTCCACATTATCCGAGAATGGAAACTGGGTTGGCCCGACCATCATCGATGGCGTATCCAAAGATTCGGCATGCTCTCGCGAGGAGATTTTCGGCCCCGTACTTTCCGTCATCCACGTCGACTCCCTCGACGAGGCCCTCGCCATCGAAAACGCAAGCCCCTTCGGCAACGCCGCTTCCATCTACACCACCAATGGAGCCACCGCGGAAATATACTCAAGCCAAGCCAACGCAGGCATGGTTGGGATAAACATCGGAGTACCCGTGCCGCGCGACCCATTCCCATTCGGAGGCTGGAACACATCTCGATTCGGCGTGGGCGACATGACTGGCGCCGAAGGCGTACGCTTCTGGTCCCAAACCAAGAAAATCACCAGCAAGTGGACTTCCAAAGCAGCCCACAGCTGGATGAGCTAGAACATCACTCAACCATAAAATGGATACCTTGAAAAAGTCAGACAAAATGGAATCGATGCTCCACCTGGGAGCCGATTGGTGGAACGACTCCTGCGACCTCGTCCAACTTGCCGAAGCCGTCGCCAACGGCGCTACCGGAGCGACATCCAATCCAGTAATCGTCGAAACTGCCATCTCGGCAGACAAGGCAAAGTGGCACGCGGTAGTGAAGGAGATGTCTTTGGCTCACCCCGAAGACTCGGAAGACGAGCTCGCGTGGAGACTTATCGCCGAAATGGGCCGTCAAGCCGCCTGGATTCTTCAACCCGTTTACGAAGCTAGCAACGGCAAGAAGGGCTACCTTTCTCTGCAGGTGAATCCGAAGTTCCACCTCGAGGAGGAAAAGATGTTCGACCAAGCAACCGAACTCGCGGCACTCGCCCCCAATATCGCCATAAAAGTACCCACTACCGAAACCGGCCTCAGAGTAGCCGAACGTCTCGTCGCCAATGGTATTGCCGTGAACACTACGGTCTCTTTCTCAGTTGCGCAGGCAGTAGCTTCCGCCGAAGCGATTGAAAGAGGTTTGAAGACCTACGCG
>JAJFLS010000273.1 GCA_021772595.1 Opitutales bacterium | reverse complement strand
ATGGGTATTGGACTAGCCACTACTGGCGAAGTGAGTTTTGAAGATGGAAGCGCTCGGCAGAGCAATTTTCACGACTACCAAGTTCCGCGCATTCCATTGGCTCCCAAATCGATATCCATACACCTCGTAGATCCGGATAAGGAAGTCGAGCTCGGCGGCGTTGGCGAGCCTGGAGTCCCTCCCATCGCGCCTGCCTTGTGCAATGCCATCTTCGCCGCCACCGGAAAACGGATACGCCAACTTCCGATAAAAGACCAGCTTGCGTAGGGAAGAGGGTAAGAAGGAGTCTCACGCGAAGCCGCGAAGTCGCGAAGAGTTTTATCGAGTTTGTCACCCTTCGCGTTTTCGCGTGAATCGATTATACACCTGAGCAATTCCTAAGAAAATGTCCAATAATTGCGTATGCAGGTATTTTAAATGTAGGACTGTCGCTAGCGACATGCCGCGTAAGTGGAGAACGGTTTTCTTTCGCGGCACGGCGCAACAGTCTTCACTGCGTTACGCCTCGTCAAGAGAGCCGGCCCTACGATATACAATTTATTGGACACTCTATAAAGCACTCTTGCTGACAGCAGTGGCGGTATCAGCGGAAAGCGTCATCGCTGCTGACGAATGGCCAGGAGAACAGTCGTCATTCCATTCGTTCGATCAATTTGATTTCGAAGTCGAGGACTTGAGCTGTCGCGTGGTCGTCCCCGACGAAACCGCGGATGGAAACCCGTGGATCTGGCGGGCTCGATTTTTTGGTCACGAGCCGCAACTCGATATCGCTTTTTTGAAAATGGGTTACCATATCGCTTATGTCGATGTAGCCGATCTTTTTGGATCGAAGGAAGCGGTCGCGCGTTGGAATTCATTTTATGAATACTTGACGGCTTCGCGCGGTTTCGCGAAAAAGATGATCCTGGAAGGATTCTCAAGAGGAGGCCTGATCATCTACAATTGGGCCTCTAAGAATCCCGAGAAAGTGAGCTGTCTTTATGGCGACGCGCCGGTTTGCGATTTCAATAGCTGGCCTGGGGTCGAAAGGTTAATGAGAACGCTTGGACTTACACAGAAAGAAGCCAATGCATACACTGAAAATCCGATCGACAATCTTGCGCCGCTAGCGGCGGTAGGCGTCCCTATAATACACGTGGTCGGCGATGCCGACAAAGTGGTCCCCGTTTCCGAGAACACCGCAATCATCGAGAAACGCTACAAAGCGCTCGGAGGACAAATCCATGTCATCCACAAGAAAGGTATCGGCCATCATCCCCACAGCTTGGAAGAACCACAGCCGATTGTAGACTTTATCCTGAAGCATAGCCGGTGAAAGGTAGGAACCGATCCCGCTGAGTGCCTAGTTTTCCACTTAATCGAAAAAGGAGAGGTCCAAGAGCTCGACCACGCCGTCCCGCTGAGCGGGACGACGTAGCTACTTCGAGAATTCGAAGTGGAAGTTGTAGGAGCCTGCTTGCAGGCGATTTTCCTCGCTAATCGCCTGCAAGCAGGCTCCTACATTTGACTCCGTTGCGGAATAACTTAGCTATTGATTATGCAGAAGACGGTGATCGTGCTTGGAGGGCCGAACGGAGCAGGGAAGACGACCTTTGCTCGTCAGTTGCTTCTGGAGCGCTTGCCGAGCGCATTCGAGTTTCTCAACGCGGATCTGATCGCCGAGAGCTTGTCACCCTTTAAACCGCACAAGGCCGCCATGAGGGCAGGGAGAGAATTCATCAATCGTTTTGATGAGAAGGCTAAGCGCGGAGAGTCGTTTGTGGTTGAATCGACTTTAAGCGGTCTTGCCATGGCTCGTAGATTGTTACGCTTGCAGTCGGAGGGGTATCGGGTCGAGTTGGTTTATCTTTGGCTTCCCGACGCGGAGTTTGCGGTACGACGTGTATCCGAGAGAGTCAAGCGTGGTGGGCACGATATAGATGAGAGTGTAATCCGCCGTCGCTTCGGGCGATCGTATCCAAATTTCACTACCGTGTATCAGAGTATTTCGGATCGCTGGGTATTGTTAGACGGAAGCGCAACGCCTCCATCAGAAATAGCGAGTCGTGAACGGGGGACTATGATGAAAATACGACAACCTTCGCATGTCGCTCTCTCCCGCTTTCTTGAGGGCCGCGATAGAGTAGAGGAAGCAATCGCTGAGTACGGATCAGAGGATCGCTTTTACACGGAGAATCTCGAGCCAGTGCTAGAGGCCGTAGGCGACTTCTTGAGAGTGCAAGAGGCGTTCTCGAACTCCTGAATAGCTTTCTCTTCCTACGCGTCTTTGCGGCTTCGCGTGAGTCAATAGGCTTATACGGAAAAGATTAACCAAAAGGTTAAATAAAGAGTTGACACGCGATCTTTCGTTCTTGTTAATTAACCACATGGTTAAGCTAGAAGAAGATCGGACGAGTCGGGTGTTCAAAGCCTTGTCGGATCCGACGCGTCGGGAAATTTTGCAGGTGGTGGCTCAGCGGGAGGCCTCGGCGGGTGAACTGTCGGCTCCGTTTAGTATTTCCGCACCGGCAATTTCCAAGCACTTGAAGGTCTTGGAGTCGGCGGATCTTGTAACGCGTATTCGTGAGGGGCAGACGCATCGCTTTCAGTTAAACGTTAAGGCGCTTCAAAACGCGGAGAGAACGATTCAGCGATTGACTGGATTCTGGAACCGTCGCTTGGCGAATTTGGATAGATATTTAGAAACCAAAAATCCGGGCGCGAAGCCTGGCAAAACAACGAAACGAAAGAAGTAGTATGAGCCAAAATGAAATTCTATCGATGCTTGAAATCAAGCGCACTTATAAAGCAAGTCAGACAAAGGTGTTCGATGCCCTGACTAAGCCAGAGATTATGGCGGAATGGTTTTACGGAATGGACGACGGGCGCGCTGAGGTGGAGTCGGATTTCAAAGTAGGGGGCGCTTACGTCATTCGAATGTTCAAGGGAGATGGAACCCAATCGGATTGCGCGGAGTACGCGCCTCACGGCGAGTTTTTGGAAATAGATCCGCCAAATAAAGTGGCGTTTACCTGGATTTCCGAAGGATTCGTCGATCACAGTATAGTGACGATTTCGCTTCTGTCTGTCGAAGATGGAACGGAACTGACTTTACGTCACGAACTGCCCGAAAATGTCCTGCCGGAACACCGTCAAGGTTGGGAAACCTGTCTCGGAAATCTGGACTGCAACTGCTGCGGTAGCGATTGCTGCTAGTGGGGTGAATTGCTGGCGTTTGAAGGGCGGAATGAACGGCGCGAGTGCTTGTTCGTTTCGCTTTTTCAGATGGCCTTTGTGCAGGCGATTAGCGAAGAATATCGCCTGCAAGCAGGCTCCTACAATTGAGAATCTCGGCCTGCCTGGCAGTCGGGCCCTACCTGTCGCGCAGCGCGTTTCGCAGGATCTCGATGGGATGTAACGCCGTTCGGGCTAAGCCGTCTTTGATTTGGTGGCGACAGCTGGTGCCGGGGGCTGCTATTAGGGCGTCGGGGGTTGAAGCGCGGATGGAGGGGTAGAGGACGAGTTCGGCGATTTGCTGAGAGAGGTCGTAGTGTTCGGTTTCGTATCCAAATGATCCTGCCATGCCGCAGCAGCCGGAGGGGATTGTTTCGACCGTGTAGTTTTGCGGCAGTTCGAGGAGGCACTTGCTGTGGTCGACGCTTGAAAGCGCTTTTTGGTGACAGTGACCGTGTAGTTTGATCGTCTTGGCGTCGGTTGTGAATTGGTCGGAAGTGATCGCTCCATTCTCGATTTCCTGGCTGAGGAATTCGTCGATGAGCAGGCAGTGCGGCGCGATTTTTCGGGCGGCTTTTCGGAGATCGGTGTCAACGAGATCTGGATACTCGTCGCGGAAGCCGAGGATGGCGGAGGGCTCGATGCCTAGGAGCGGCTCGTCTTCAGAGATTTTGGATGCGAAGGTGTCGACGTTTTGGGTGGCGATGCGTTTGGCTTTTTGGAGCATGCCTTTGGAGAGGAAGGCGCGGCCGCTTTCGGAATGCATTGGCAATTCGACGCGATAGCCGAGGGTCGTGAGAAGCTCGATGGCGGCGATGCCGATGTGGGATTCGGTGTAGTTGGTATATTCGTCGCAGAAGAGGTGGACGGTTTTTTTGGCGTCGGTCGCGGAGGGGTTGAGTTTGGGTAGGGCGCGTTTGGCCCAGGTCCGGAGCGTTGTTTTCGAATAGGCGGGGAGGGAGCGATTTGGGGCGATTTCGAGAATGGATTTCAGTTTGGCCGAGAGGAAGGGGTTGTTGATGATGAAGTTCGATAGGGGGCGGAAGAACGAGCCGAGCCGGTTAAGGGTGGCGACGTTTCCGATGACTTTGCTTCTGAGGGGGATTCCGTTGGATGCGTAGTAGTGATGCTGGAATTCGGCTTTGAGGCGGGAGACGTCGACGTTGGAAGGGCATTCGGATTTGCAGCCTTTGCAGCTTAGGCAAAGGTCCATGACTTCCTTGATCTCTTCGTGGTCGAATTTGTTTTCTTTGGGCGAGCGGGTCAGGTATTCGCGAAGCACGTTTGCCCGGGCGCGTGTGGTGTCTTTTTCGTTGCGCGTGGCCATGTAGCTAGGGCACATGGTGCCGCCGATCTTCTCGGTCTTGCGGCAAGCGCCGGTGCCGTTGCATTTCTCGGCCATGCGGAGAATGCCGCGCGTTTCGGAGAAGTCGAAGACGGTGGAAAACTCGTGCGTGGTTTGCTCGGCGTCGTAGCGGAGGTCGGTGTCGATGGGAGGCGCGTCTACGATTTTACCGGGATTGAAAATGCCGTTAGGGTCCCAGGCTTTTTTGAAATCCTTGCAGAGCTGGTAATTTTTGTCGCCGATCATTTGGCGAATGAACTCCGCGCGTGCGCGGCCATCGCCGTGTTCGCCGCTGAGCGAGCCGCGATACTTTTTGACGAGCGTGGCGACTTCCTCGCTGATCTCCCGGTAGAGTTTTCGATCGGGGCCGCGCTTGAGGTCTAGTATGGGGCGAAAGTGAATCTCGCCGTCGCCAATATGCGCATACGAGACGCTTTCGACGTTGCGCTTCTTCATGATGTCGAGAAACGCGTCCATGTATTCGGGAAGATCGTCTGGATGGATCGTGGTGTCCTCGATACCGGCGACGGGCTTGCGGTCTCCGGGGACATTGGACATGACGCCCAGGCCGGCGTTGCGGAGAGACCAGACTTTGTCGATCTCTTCGTTCCAGATGACGGGGAAGTGAGTACCGAGATTGTTTTCGCGCAGCTTCGTCTCGAGCGCAATGGTGACGCGTTCGACATCGGCGCGGTTTTCGGATGCGAGCTCGACGACGAGCAAGGCTCCGGGATCGCCTTGCACGAAGGCGCGATTGGCGGCTTGCTCGATGTTGGCTTTGGAGCAATTGAGGATGACATCGTCGATCAGCTCGATGGCCCGCGGCTTGAATTCGCGAGCGATGAGGGTGGCTTGGGCGGCTTGCGGGACGGAGTCGAGGTGAATGGCGACAACGGCTTGCTCTTTGGGCGGGAGCGGGACGAGCTTGAGCTTCAGCTCGGTGAAAAAGGCGAGGGTGCCTTCGGAACCGCAGAGGAGTTTGGAGAGATTGAGGCAGCCTTTGTCGTAGTCATTGAGGAGCAGGTCGATGGCGTAACCGGTGTTGCGTCGGTGGATGTCGGGGCGCGGGAATTCGCGGCGGATTTCTTCGGCTCGTTCGGCGCTGGAGAACGTCTCGCGGATGGATCGGTACAGTTCGGATTCGAGTGAGTGGCCGCGGAGTTTCTCGTCGATATCGTCGCTGCTGAGCTCTTCGAATCGAGCTTCCGAGCCATCGCTGAGAATCGCGTTGATCTCCAGGACGTGATCGCGCGTGGAGCCGTAAATGAGAGAGTGCGTGCCGCAAGAGTTGTTTCCCGCCATACCGCCGATCATGCAGCGATTGGAGGTGGAGGTCTCGGGCGCGAACATGAGGCCGTGCGGCTTGAGAAACTGGTTGAGCTCGTCTCTCACGATGCCGGGCTGAATGCGGATCCAATGCTCTTCGGCGTTTAGCTCGATGATTTCGGTCCAGTGTTTGGATACGTCGACGACGATGCCCTTGCCTACGACTTGGCCGGCGAGGGAGGTCCCGGCGGTTCGAGGAATGAGAGGGGCGTCGTGCTTGCTGGCGAAGGCTACGAGTTTCTTGGCGTCCTCTGCGGACTTCGGCAGGCAGACGGCGAGCGGGAGGTCGCGGTAGACGGACGCATCTGTCGCGTAAAGAATGCGCATGGCGTCGTCCCAGTAGAGTTCTCCTTCGATTTCGGAGGCAAGGCGTTTAAAGTGGGTGTTCAAAACGTGAAATTGCGGTTTTATGTGGAAAGATTGGGCGAAATTTGAGCGAAATCAAAGGGAGGGCGTAATCTAGGATGATTCGCTGGACAGTGAAAGAGCTTTGCGCTTCAAGATTGGGTTCCGTCGATTTGGCGGTCCGAATGACGCCGGATAGCCATCCGGCAAAACACAGAATAATTAAGCGCTAAGTTACAATGCCAGTCGCAACACCAAAGCAATACGAAGCCATGTTAGACGCCGCTCAAAAGGGTGGCTACGCTTACCCAGCGGTCAACATCACGTCCATCGTGACGATTAACGCCGCTCTAAAAGCATTCGCAGACGCGAAGACTGACGGCATCATCCAAGTTTCCACCGGGGGCGGGCAATTCGCTTCCGGCCTAAATGTCAGCGACGCTGCGTTCGGGGCGATTATCCTCGCCGAGGCGACGCATCTGCTGGCGGAGAAATACGACATTCTGGTCGCGCTCCACACCGACCATTGCCACCCGGCGAAAGTGGACGGCTTTTTGCGGCCGCTTCTGGTAGCTTCCCGGAAGCGGATCGCCGAGGGCAAGGGCCCTCTATTCCAGTCGCACATGTACGACGGATCGGAGCTTCCGCTCGACGAGAATTTGGAGATGTCGAAGTCGCTCCTCAAGGAGTGCGCGGAGCTAGACATCATTCTTGAAATCGAAGCCGGCGTCGTCGGCGGCGAAGAAGACGGTCACGACACATCGGGCCTTCCAGCGGAAAAGCTCTACACTACTCCGGACGACATGCTCACGGTTTACGAAGAGCTGAAGCCGCTCGGCCGCTTTATTTTCGCGGCGACTTTTGGAAACGTGCACGGCGCGTACAAGCCAGGCGCGGTCAAGCTCAAGCCGACCATTCTGCGAGACGGCCAAAAGGCGGTCACCGACAAGCACGGCGCGGAAGCGGAGATGGACCTCGTTTTCCATGGCGGTTCCGGCTCGGAGCTTTCCGACATCCGCGAAACGCTCGACTACGGCGTGGTTAAGATGAACATCGATACGGACACGCAATATGCGTTCACCCGTCCGATCGTGACGCACATGTGCGAAAACATCGAAGGCGTGCTCAAGATCGACGGCGAAGTCGGCGTCAAGAAAGTCTACGACCCACGCTCCTACCTGAAGGCAGCCGAGAAGAACATGGCGGATCGCTTGATCGAGGCGTCGAAGGACCTGCGTTCCGACGGCCAGACGATCTGCGGAACGGTTTAGGCAGTTCCGAAACGGCGAAGCTTGCCAATCACTTTCGAAAGACCAGTCCGTGGGGGCTGGTCTTTTTTTGCGATCGCGCGTTCGTGGCGTGGCTGGCGGTTTTGGTAGGGAGGGCCGGCTCGGTCCTCCAATCTAGTCGATTAAAATTGCGGAGGACCGAGCCGGTCCTCCCTACCTTATCCGATAAAAAAAACTACTTCTCCGCCTCACTGCTTCCCTTCGAAATAGAAGCGGAAGAGGGCGTGGGTGCCGTCGTCTGCTCCGCCGTCGGCGGCGACGCGGTCGTAGAGGTCTTTCGCGAGGGCTAGGCCGGGGAGCTTCAAGCCCATCTCTTTGGCGGAATCGAGGGCGATTCCCATGTCCTTGATGAAATGCTTCACGAAAAAGCCGGGGTCGTAATTGTCGTCGAGCGCCCGGGGAGCGAGGTTGCTCAGCGACCAGCTTCCGGCCGCGCCGGTTTCGATGCTGGCCAGGACGTGCTTGGGATCGAGGCCGGCGGATTTGGCGTAGGCTAGAGATTCGCCGATGGCCACCATGCTGGCCGCGATGGCGATCTGGTTGCACATCTTCGTATGCTGGCCGGAGCCGGCGGGGCCTTGGAGCTGGATGTTCTTGCCCATGATTTCGAAGAGCGGTTTCGCCCGTTCGAAGGCGGCCGGATCGCCGCCGACCATGATGGAGAGCCGGGCTTCTTTTGCTCCGAGATCGCCGCCGGAAACGGGAGCGTCCAAGGCGCCGATGTCTTTCGAGGCGGCTTCTTCGGCGATCTTCTTCGCGAGGAGCGGGCTGGAAGTGGTCATGTCGATGACGAGCGCGCCAGGCTTCAGGGTTTTGAAAACGCCTTGTTGGCCGAAATAGGTTTCTTCCACATCTTGGGGAAAGCCAACGATGGTGATCACGATATCCGCGTTTTCCGCGGCGGCGGCAGGTGAGTCTTTCCAAACTGCGCCGCGAGCGACGAGGTCGTCGGTTTTCGATTTAGTCCGATTGTAGACGGTGACGGGATAGCCTGCGTCGAGCAGATGGCCCGCCATGCTTTTTCCCATTACTCCGATTCCGATAAAGGCAACTCGATCTTTTGACATAGGGTTTCACGAATAGGCGTTTTCGCGGGAATGGCTACCGTTTTATTTATTCGGTAGGAAGATTGTAGGAGCCTGCTTGCAGGCGATTTCCACGATCGCGAAATGGTAGGGCTGCTTATCCCTAAGCAGCCGTTTTCGTGGTTCTTCTTCTACGGCTGATCCCGCAGGCGCGGGATCAGCCCTTCCTTCCATCGCCTGCAAGCAGGCTCCTGCACATGGGATAAACGGTAAGTTGACGAATGTGTGCTGAGCGGCATGGCGGATGCCGAGGCAACTTTTTCTAGCGATCCATTTTAGACAGTGGCGGGCGCAAGAGAATTGCTTCACCTCGCGCCCGCACTGACTGATCAACAAAATCGTCTCACGATTGGATTTTACTGTCAGTTTTTGAAATCGATTTTGGCTTCTAGGTCAATGATAAATTCGTGCAAGCCACTAATAAATAGGATGTTGTGCGCATTGAAAGGTCAAGGATTCGCAGGTTTGGTTTCGATATTCAGGTTATTGTTCGGGACGGCGCCCGAACCCTGCCTCTTTGCTTGTAGCGATTTGGTAGCGGCCGATCTCCGAGCGGCCATTCTGAACAATGCAATCGTTCAGACATCGTCCCCGACTTGTCGGTGGCTACAAGAATAGATATGGCCGCTCGACCCATCGACGAGACTCAGGGCGAGAGATCGGCCGCTACCTTAGTTTGCCTCTAGCGTTTGCCGACGTTCCATCGGGCTTTCCAGCCGGGTCTTTCGATTCGCTTGCGGAAGATGATGGTGTTGTCCAGCTCGAGGTCCTCGGTCCAAATGAATTTCGCGCCTTTGAAATCCTTTTCGTAGAATGGCTCTTTGGGGCGGACGCTCTCTTCGGAATGTTCGGTGGCGTTGGACCAGTCGGAATCGTCGAAGTCGATTGTGTACCAGTTGTCGGGGATTTTGAAGTATTCAACTTTTGGGTTCTGCATGTTTCCGTTGATCGGTCCGTGGAAAAAGTTCTTCGCTTTCCAGGAAGCGTCGGTGACGATGAGATCGCCGATCTTCAGGATGAATCCTCCGTCGCCGATGTTGGAGTCGTTGTATTCGAGGGCGGTTTTGGAGTCGGCGTTGTCTTTCGCCATGACGGCGATGGTCATGGGAAACTCCGGTAGGATTTGCACGGAGATGACGTTGTGCGGCATGAAGTCGATGGAGTCGATGGCGATGAGCTTCCCGTTGATGTAGAGCTTGAACCAGTTGTCGGCGTAGACGTTGACTGGAACGACGTCGCTAATGAGCGGCTTTACGAT
>JAJFLS010000272.1 GCA_021772595.1 Opitutales bacterium | reverse complement strand
CTGCTATTAGCAGTGAGTCTTTTTATAATCGTCCGATTGATCGAAGTGCATCCCACAATGAGTACTCGTCTCGTCAATTCATTATCGAATCCCACGCGTCGGGCAATCCTCAGGTATCCAAGGCGCCAAAGCGGCAACAATATACACATCAAGGCACAGGAATATCCTACAAACAGTCTCGATATCGCCGGATTCAATTTGAGGATCAATGATGAACCCAGGAACATCACCGCCCAATAGAGAGCTATCTTAACCAATCGTGTGGTCGCTCTCTCAACAAAAGGGGTCACGTCCGAATCATACAGTGAAAGATTTTGGGCCAGTAGAAAGAACAATCCGAAACCGGCCGAGTAATGCGCCAAATACGTGATTAAGGGCGGACGATTATCGTCGAGTACGAGCCCTAGGTTTAGCACATAGCGCAGATAAAAAGCGATCGCCATGCAGATTGCTACCACAGCACAGTCGCCAAGAAATAGCAGCGAGGAGGAAGAATGGCCTCGCGCCTGAGGTGCGGGGTCGCATGAAAACGTAGAGTTCGTGTTCATATATATTGCAGCAGGTAATTGATTGCAGGTTAGGAAAAGGACAGCCAGAACCTCATTCTCGAACCCAACCCACGACTCGCTAGCGAGCTGTGGAAGATTTTATAATTAAATGGATCCTTATATGCACTGACACGCCACGTCGGGCTACGTCTCGCTAAAACTCCTGTTATCGAGTGGATTTTGACTGAGGGAAAGTATTGGATCAGCGCGCTTCGCCTTCTTAAGCCCGGTGTTAATGGGTACCGACCTAGATTGACGAGCCGTTTAAAACCTAGAAGCGAGAGTCAGAAATTTTCGCTTAAAGGTCTGATATAGCGAAAATGTCTAGCGACATTTTTATTGTTTCCACTATATCCTGAATTCTAATTAAAAAGAACGTTCGGGGACGAACACAATGTCCCCCGGCAATAGGTCGAAATCTTCGGGATCGGAATCCCGACGGCGATCCGCGAGGTAAGCGTCAACGTTTATCGTCATCCGCTGCTCCACGCCTCCTTGACCCATGCGCGTCACTTGGACGGAGTCGGCCCGCGCCAAACGCGTAAGCCCACCCGCCAGTGTAATTGCTTGAACGATACTCAAAGTATCTGCTTCAAGAGGAAAAAGAATTTGCTCAGGCTTATTAACCTGCCCAAGGACCGATACACTACGCTCAGCATATTGCTCTAGAACAAGTATCACTTGCGGTTTCACAAAGAATTCCTGCTCGACATAGAGCGCGCCCAGCTTTCGCTCCGCCTCGCGCAAGGTAAGCCCTGCCACCTTTACTACGCCTATCATGGGCAGAGGAAGTTCGCCGCTCGAGGAAACGCGTTGCACCAACTGGGTATCCGGCTCCTCGTAAATTTGAAACTGCACCAGATCGCGCGGGGCGATACGATAGTCGCCCAACGGAGCATCGGACGCCATGACCGCCATCGATCCGAAAGCGAAAGCGCCAACAGCTACTAGAGTGCCTCGAACAAGGCGTTTCAAAAGGGAGCTGTATTTATTCGAAAGCAATTGCAATGCGTGTCTATTCATAAGTGTCTTCTGGTTTGATTTTCAATAGCGCCAGCCGCTGAAGAGACTCACGATGCCTCGATTGAGATCGTTGCCTACAATGTTTGATTCACTGTCGATCAGATCCCCCGAAAGTCGGACGAAAAACCGTTGCGTGAACGAATACTCCAGTTCTCCCCCAAGTCTCCAGTAGCGATCGCTCCGGTCCGCAAGACGGCTTTGGCCTTTGTAGCTCGAGTAGCCTCGCCCGAGCGTGGCCCCAAAACGCAGGCCGTTGCCAAGCTCCCTCTTAACGTTGAAGGTCGCGACGCTGTCCACTACCGCGGATCCGTTCGCCGTAAAATCATAGTCGCTCTCTATCCCAAGACGAGCCGTCAATTGAGGCGATGCCGCCCATAAGAGATCGGCCGACACGATCGGCCCAGTATCGGAAAAATCGTTCGCTCCCGTAAAATCCGAGCTTCTAACGCCGATCATCGCGTCGCCGCTAACTTTCGGCGAAATCGTGCCTCTTCTCCTCACTCCAATTATATGGTGCGTCGAATCCGTGCCGGCCCCCGAATCCGACTCGCCTAACGTCAGACCGTACTCCGCGCTCCATCGCCGCTCCGGGCGCCACGCGTGGCTGAAGCCGGTCCTTAGCGAGAGCGCTCGAGTCGTGCTTAATCCGTCCCGCGAACGATCCGTCGTCACTCCGCGAACCGAGCCGGTAAACCCGGTCTTTGGAGAAAACAGCCATTCACCCGAAGCACGCGCTCCGTAAACCGCCGGCTGAATCCTGCGTCCAGCATCAAGATCCACATGCGTAAGTCGATTCCAGAAGCCGCTAGCCTTCCAGTACGTTACATTGTCCACCTCTTCCGGATAAGCCGCGTTCAGCTCGACGCCACCGTCTACGAAATCAGCTTCGCTATTGTCGAAGAACTGCGTTTTCGAAACATTCCCTTTGAAGTTCAACAGGGTAAGGCTTTTTTGACGCGAAAAAATCATCGACTGCGACGCGGTCAAGAACCCGTCTTTAGTTCCCCCGTCACGCGTGCCATTGATGTTCGAATCGAACCCTCCGCCGACTTGGGTATCGAACTCCGCCCCCCAAAACCTAAACGCATCCTGCCCGCTCGCAAAGGAGCATGCCCCCAAGATAAGGCCCGCTAGCGTTGACGCCTTTACGACACCGCAAA
Organism: Opitutales bacterium; assembly: GCA_021772595.1. Classification (GTDB taxonomy): domain Bacteria; phylum Verrucomicrobiota; class Verrucomicrobiia; order Opitutales; family Opitutaceae; genus Pelagisphaera. Next base: position 14,910 of record JAJFLS010000272.1, on the reverse strand, counting down.
TGGTTCCTGATTGGCTCATCATCGAGCGCTGTGTCGGAACAGCGCCCTTTCGGCTTTTTGAGTGTGAATAATGCCTACTCATTTTTTGTCGTTCTTTTCGGGTCGCGGTCTTCTAGAAAATCTGGGTTTGAGGCCGTCTCTATACACGCTGCCGCCATTTCGGTGCATTCGCATTTGCGGAAATTACCGATTAACCAGCCACTGTCACTCAAGGCGAAAATGGAGCTTGTATAGAGCATCATAACAAGTCCCTCTTCAATGTAATTTGCCCTCTAACCAGTCAGACTAGGCCTACCCCTATTGGTGTTTACGCCTAAAGATTAAGCCTTTTTGGACTTTACCCTAAATTTTTACATTCCATCTAATTGGCGTATACCCTTAGCGCTTATTAATGCCTATTTCACATTAAATACAATGTGCTAGCCCATTATTCTTCGTAATTACGCCTAGATCATTTCTCCCCGGCAAACGAACTTCCAAAAGCTCATTTTCTCAGCTAGTCTTATAGAGGATACTACTCATAGCCCACCAGGTATCAGACTTCTCTCTCATCCGCAGAAAACAACGGCTCATCGATGAATATGGAGCATCAGCAGCAGCCACTGAACTCGCGTTGAAGGACTCTTTTGGGCACCTTCAATTCGACACCACGACGCCGCGTGGCTACCAGGCGAATTGGCGCCAATCCACTCGCATTTGATGCGTATCAACCTAAAGCCAGCATCGCATCTCTAAGAGAGGATCTAATAAGTGGAAAAATTCGGGACGGCGCCCGAACGCTACCTATTTGAAGGGATCTCCAGGGTAGTGAACGGGCGCCGTCCCGTTCCAACGATTCGCCGAATTCACCTATTAAACAGTCTATAAGAGAGGATCTAGAAAGTTCGCGAACAGGAATGAGAGTTACGGCGTAGAGGCATCGCTTGCGAAGCCCTACAGATTATCGACTCATCGAACACTCTCTGTGAGGGCATTCTAATAAGCCGAAACTATCATAAGCCGCCAACTACCGAAAGCAGCCTACTCGGTCTCCCCTTCTCCCAATTTCGAGCGTCCTCAATCGAGGCGTCGAGACCCTGTCGAATAAATCGGAAATCGCTGGCCACATTGAAAAACCGGTAGCCTTGCCCCCAAAGTCGTTCGCGCTCCGCCCTATCGCTGCAATTGATCGCGCCCGCCTTGCCATTCCGAAGGCAGGCCTCGCCGGTCTGCCGCACGATCTCCTTCAGCTTCGGATGATCCATTTGGCCTAGCAAATCCATGTTTGCCGACAGATCCCCGAGCCCGACGAACAGCATGTCCACACCTGGAGTTGCCGCGATCGCATCAATATGCGGCAACACTTCAGGCGTCTCGATTTGAATCGCGAGAAAAGTGTTTTCGTTTTCATGCCGCACGTACTCCTCCAGCGATGCCTTCCCCATATCCGCATCCGAATGGATCGGATCAAACCCTCGGCGTCCGAGAGGCGGGAACTTCATCATCTCAACCACCTGCTGCGCTTCTTCCAAATCGCGGACCTGGGGAACCATGATGCCACGCGCGCCCGACTCGATCAGATGCGCCAAGCTCGTATGGTCTCGCGGCTTGATCCTGATGAGGCAATCGCATCCAGACGCCCGACACGCCAGCATCAGAGACTTGATCACAGAGGGATCGAGCTGCCTATGCTCCAGGCAAATCCAGACGCAATCAAAACCCGCTTGTCCGATCATCTCCACGATTTCGGGATCCGCATAACAAGCCTTGGCGCATATTACCGGTTCTTCCGCAGACAGTTTTTCTCAAACAATTGAAGTAATCATTTCATCGATTCTATTTGGTTGTTAGGTCGAAGAGAGCGTCTAATAAATGCAATATGCCGCATTATTCATCCGGGGCGGCGCCCGGAGCCTACCCAATGCTTCGAGCTTCGCTCGAGTTAAAAGGTAGCCCTCGGGCGCCGTCCCGAGCTTTCATGGCATCTATTAGACGCTTTCTAAGCATGGGATTTTCCCCAATGCAAAACAAGCGTCGAAAACGCAGCCAGCGCCACGATCGCCCCTATAACATAAGGAACCACCGGCCCCGCCGCCTCGCGTCGCCTATCGAAAAACAGGCAAGCGCCCCAACCGACTCCAATGCTCGTCACTAGCGAGACGAAGCCGATCCATTGATAGCTAAGCGAAGGGTGCCCCGTCAGAACATCCCAAAAAGCGACGAAGACCGCCACCGTCATCCCGTAAATCACCCCAACCAACGCTCCCGGCCCATTCGCGCGCCGGACGAACAAGGCGAGAAAAAACAACGAGAACAACGGCGGAAAGAAAAGAGACGACGTCTTCTGCGTCATCTCGAGATAGTTCCCGGGAACGTAACGGACCACCACAGAAAGAACGACAACGAACAGCCCAGTACACCAGACGATGCCGTGATTCATCCGACGACGCGACGTGCCGTCCGCAGGCGCAGCGCGAAAACGGGGAAGCAGATCGCGATTCAGAACCGCAGTGATCGAGTTAACCCCGGAATCGACGCTCGACATTCCAGCCGCGAATAACGCCGCCACGACCAGTCCCGACAAACCCGCGGGCAACGAGTGCGCTATGAAGAACGGGAACAAGTTGTCCGCATTCTCTCCCAGATCCAGCTCCGGATTCGCCAGCAGCGCCGAATCGCGAAAATATCCCAGTAAAGCGAACCCCAGAAGCCCAAGAGATAGCGTCACCACAACCGCCGCGATACTCTGAATCAGAAACGATTTCCGAGCCGAGGAAGCGTCAGTCGTCGCCATGAAACGCTGCACCATCGTCTGATCCGCCCCAGCCGTGCACACGCGAAACACCAGCTGCAAAACGATCGCACCGACCATCGTTGCCCTGACTTGTGGGTCCAAACTGAATATAGGTTGAACGTCCCAGTTTTCGCTCCACTGCGTGGGGATCCACGAAAAACCGCCCAGCGACACGCTCACCACGACGACCGACACCACCGCCCCAACAAAAAGCAAAATGAACTGGAGCAAGTCCGTCACCACGACCGCCCGCAGCCCGCCCATCGAAGTATAGGCGACCGCCACCACTCCAGTCGCCGCCGAAATAACAGGGATCCATTCCTCTCCCAAGCCAGTCATCACCCGAATCGCCCCAGAAGAGAGATAGATCAGCAGCGCCATCCATATCAGCCGGAGAACGATAAAAAGGACCGCTCCCCCAATCCGCGCCGCCGATCCAAGTCGCTCCTCCAGCAACTCGTAGGCGCTCGTCACCCGCTGCTTCATGTAAACCGGGAATGAGCCAGTAGCCCACGATAAAGTAAGCCAGCGGGACAGATAGAATACCCGTCAAATACGCAGGCCCGTGTTGGATTATCTCGCCAGGATACGCCAAGTAGGAGACCGTGCTCAGCAGCGAAGCGAACAGCGAGATGCCGATCAGAAAAGGAGACATGCTCCGCCCGCCCAAGAAGTATTCGTCTTCCGACTCCGCCCGCCGAGAAAACCGCCAGCCCACCCAAAGGACCCCGAGCGCATAAGTCACCACGACAAGCCAATCTTGCCACGCGAGCGACGCTCCCTCCACCATCACACAGTCCCCTCAATCTTCAGCCAAACTATCGCCTTTTTCACTAGCGGAACCATCGAATCAGACATACTAAATCCAACTGCATTGTAAACGCTTAACCTTCTACTTCTAAGTAAGTTACGGAACAACACGTTTTAATGATCCCATTCATATAATTTTTGCTATACTGACAAACATGAAGCTCTGGAAAAACGCCTTCCTCGCCTCCCCATTGATATTCCTAGGCCTGGTTGCAGACGAGCCAACCGCGCCCATCCCTCCCACGCCAAGCTACCGGATGGAAGAAACCCTCGTATCCTACCGCGGCGCCAGCACGAACGACTACCTCGCTTTCCCCGCCATCGCTCCATCTGGCGATCATCAGATAATGCTATCCTACAAACGCGGAAACTCGCACGCGCGGGACCCTGGAGCCAAACTGGAAATCATTCGATTCGACCTTCAGAGCGGACGCCCGATACAAGACCCCATCCAGATCGGTATGCCCGACGCTATCATGCAGATGGGCGAATGGATTCGTTTTCCCAACGGGACACTAGGCACCTACATCGATGTCCAGAAAATCGATACGCAAGGTCAGCACTACCGCACCGGCTTGATGCGATCAATCAGTCGAGACAACGGCCAATCCTTCGGACCTCTCGAACGAGTGGGCGTTATCGACGGCGTAGAATACGGCTACTTGTTCAACACTGCCATCATTGGCCAACGACTTTACGCTTTGATCATGACCTTCGAATACCTTGAGGGCGGAAGGCGTTCCGTTGACGCGCTCTACACCGACAACAACGGAGCGAGCTGGCATTTCATCAGAAACTTGAGCCAGGAATTTGGAGACATTCGAATAAACGAGAGCAGCCTCATCCCCTACGAGAATGGATTCATAGTCGCCACGCGCGGATACGACGAGATGCAGCGAATCCACAAAGTGGACACGGAATTCAATTTAATAGAAGAAGCGAACATAACAGAGAAAACCCCATCAATCGCATCCTACATGGGAAGGCCGCGACTCTTCACCCATGCCGGCGAACACTTTCTCATAGGCCGTAATTTTCGAGCTCCCAATCGCGAGCTTCCCATGGAACTCGCCCTAATTCGCTTCGACCCCAAAAGCCTCGCTGTCGAGAAGCATTACGTCCTCGACAACTTTGAACAGGGCAAAGTCACAGACGGATACTATCCCTGTCCTATAATTCTAGATACGGGCGAACAGAAAACCCTGAATGTATTCGACTACAAAGCGATACTGGGAAATTCGCCCGACATCATTCGCCTGCAATTCGACAGCGCCGCTTTTCTGGATTAGTGACTATCCCATGGAAAACACCGTTTCCCAACTACAGTGCGACATACTAGTCGCGGGCGGAGGCCCCGCTGGTGTCAGCTGCGCCCTTGCGGTAGCGCGCTGCGGAGCGAAGGTTATCCTTTGCCAGGATCGTCCCGTACTCGGAGGCAACGCCTCGAGCGAAGTGAGAATGCATATAGTGGGAGCCAACGGCATGAGCGAAGGCCTTCCCCTCCAATGCGAAGCGCGCGAAGGCGGCATCATTGAGGAAATCCGTCTCGATCAATGCGTGCGCAATCCGCAACGCTCCGCCTCAATGATGGACCTCGGACTCTACGACCTCTGTCGCCGAGAATCCAACCTGACTCTATTGCTCAACACGTCCGTCACCGACGCCGTCGTAGAAAACAAACGGATACAATCAGTCACCGCCGAACGCCTGAGCACTCACGACCGCTTCGAAATCGCTGCGGATATATTCATCGACTGCACGGGCGACGGAGCTCTGGGTTACGCGGCCGAGATCGACTATTCGATGGGAAGAGAAGCGCAAGCCGAGTACTCCGAAACGCTCGCTCCTGAAACCGAAGATAGCATGACTCTTGGTTCGACGCTTCTATTCCAGGCGCGAAAGCATCCGTCTCCGATGCCTTTTTCGCCGCCGCCATGGGCTCGAGAAATTTCCTCCGACACTCTGAAACATCGCCCATACGGCCAGCCCGGAATGGATCTCAATCTAGAGTACGGATTTTGGTGGCTGGAATGGGGCGGACAACTCGACACCATCAAAGACAACGAGATCATTCGAGACGAGTTGCTAGCCACGCTCATGGGCGTTTGGGATTTCATCAAGAACCGCTCGGAACTCGACGCGGAAAACTGGGCTCTGGAATGGTGCGGGTTCGTGCCGGGCAAACGCGAAAGCCGCCGATTGCACGGACAATACCGGCTTTGCGAAGGAGACTTGATCCAAAGTAATGCGTTCTTCGATTCAATCGCCACCGGAGGCTGGCCGATCGATACGCATCCGCCGCACGGCATCGACGCCGTCGATGAGCCGCCCTGTATCCAAAGTCCCTTACCCTATCTCTACGACATTCCGCTGCGCAGCTGCATCGCTCGCGATTTGAGCAACCTCATGTTTGCCGGACGCAATATTTCCGCCACGCATATTGCATTCGCTTCGACGCGTGTCATGGCGACATGCTCCGCCATCGGCCAAGGAGTTGGAACCGCAGCCGCCTTTGCTATACACAATAAATCTGAACCCGACGCGCTGCCCTCCAACCCCAAATTAATTCACGCAATCCGCCAGCAGCTCTTGAGAGATGACGCTCTTTTGCTGAGCTGCCAAAATGAAGATCCCCGCGATTTAGCTCGAAAGGCGACGGTTACTGTCTCGAGCGAACAGGATGACAGCCCTGCCTCCTCCGTCATTGATGGCTGGACCCGCGCGCTGAGAAGCCCTTCCGAAAATCGTGGAGAAGGTCCCATCGGCGCTCCCCCGGATCGTTTTCCCGAAGCGACCCACCGATGGATGTCAGACCCTGCTCAAGGTTTGCCCGCGTGGATCGAGTTCTCTTGGGACGCTCCCGTAACGATCAGCCGCATTGAGCTGATCTTCGATACAGGCATGCACCGACTCCTCACACTGTCGATGGCAGACGGATACACCGAACGTATGCTTTGGGGACAGCCTCAGCCTGAAACCGCGCGCGATTATTCAATCGAGATAGATTTAAACGGACAATGGAAACCAATCCACAACGAACGCGAAAACTATCAGCGACGCCGAATCCACGAATTGGAGACACCCGAAACGACGTCTAACGTTCGCATCCTATTCACAGGTACGAACGGAATCGATCACGCGCGCCTTTTCGAGGCCCGCATTTACCCGCCGGAAGCATGCGAACCATTCTTGCATTAGCCCTCACCCTAATTGGGATCCAATACGTAGCTGCATCCCCAAAATCAATCTGGGAAGAACTCCCGTCCATGCCCGAAGGCCGCTCCGGCATGATCGCATTCCTCACCACTGACTCGGAACCTGCTTACTATGGCGGTTCCTCTTGGAATGAAACCGGAAAGCGAATACACGCTTCCGGATACGCCTTGCGAAACGGACAATGGCAGCCTCTCGATTCGCTTCCAAAGCCAATCGCCTATGCAGCGGTCGCCAGCGAAAACGGCTTGCTCTACGCCGCTGGCGGCACCGACGGAATCGATCTCCACCCCACAATACTCGCAATGTCCGATCGCCAAAGACCGCTGGTCGAAATCATTCCATCGCAAGCCCGAGTCTACGCGGGAGCCGCTTTCGTAGACGGCGTATTTTACCAAATCGGCGGCTCGACTAATCTCTCCCCGCTAGTTCCGTCTGATGCCGTGAGTAAATTCGAACAAGGTTCTTGGAACGATGTCGGACAAATTCCCGAAGGTCCTCTTATCAATCCAGCCGTCTGCTTATGGAAGGGCCGCATCTTAGTAATTGGTGGAGGCCGTCCCAGTCCAGAGGGATTGGAAAACTCCGACGCCATTTTTTCCTTCGATCCCAAAGAACAAGCGTGGACAAAACGAGCCAAATTTCCCGCTCCAGCGCGCGGAGCAGTCGCAGTCCTGATTTCTGATCATGGAGTACTTATTGTCAGCGGTTACCCCGACCCACCAGTATTCTCACCACAGATACAATTGTTTGATCCGGAGAAAAATAATTTCGTTTCACTCGCCAGCTTGCCAATCGGCCTCATGCTTCCCGCTGTCGTTACAAGCGGGAAATGGATTTACGTCTTCGGCGGCGAAGACGCGCCCAAACACCGATCTAACCGCGTATATCGTACCGCCTTGTCCAGGCTCATGGAAAGTCATTCCGAATAACGCATGCGATTATCCGCGATAACTCTCTCTAAAATAGCATTGGCGTTAGTCGCGACAATCGCCCTTCCTGCACTCGCCGAGGAGAGCGATTCCGACCGAATCGAATTCAGATCCTTCCACTCTCAGGCACTCGAAAAAGATGTTCCCTTTGCAGTCATTATACCAAATAGCGATCCGACCGCAGAGGGCTGGCCCACATTGTTTCTTCTTCACGGACGAGGCCGAAATCACCTCAGCCTAATCGACGACCCTCAATCTCGCGCCGAGCTATTGCATCAACCCTACTTGATCGCGCTTCCTTACGGCTTCGACGGCTGGTATATAAATTCCCCCGTGGACTCGTCCTCGAAATACGGTGACGCCTTTAAAGAACTCGAAACACTCATCGCCCACGACTATCCCGTTCAAAAGAACCGGAATAGTCGCGCGATCATCGGCTGGTCCATGGGCGGATTTGGAACGCTTTATCACGCCACGTACCGGCCCGACCAATACGCTTTCGCAGGAGCGATCATCGGGCTCCTCGATTTTCCTCGCCGAGACGGTCTACCAGAAAATCAGCGTTACGATATTCCGGAATCCATTTTCGGAAGCGATCCAAACACTTGGCGAAACTTCAACCCGCGACTCCAAATCGACGCATTGCGAAACACGCGCGTTTTTCTCGTCATCGGCGAACAAGCTTTCGATCGGACCATGAACGAGAATTTCCTGCAAGACGCTCGACAGGCATCCGTCGACATCACCGCAGTCCGGCTCTCTCATTCCCATACGTTTGAGGCGGTTCAAGAAGGGCTCCCGCTAGTACTCGACGAAGTCCGAGAGCACTTCGTCAAGGTCGGCGCTCTCTCATTGCCTTAGAGTTTTACTTCGCCAAATCATCCGGCAGCTTCCCAAATCGCCTCAACAGCTGTCGCTCGTAAAGCGATCCCTCTTTCAACGGAGCGCCATGCGAAATCGTAATCGACTGACCCTCTCGAAACTCTACCTCAGTCCCATGCATGCCAACAATCAGCGGCTGCAAGATCCTCCAGTACAACTGGTCAAGCGGTTCGAACTGAAAATCGTAGAGCGGAGGATTCGTCTTCATGTGATTCCACATCACCAGTCCTTCCAAATGCGTGGGCAAGTTCGAACTCGCTCCCCCTCCTCGGCCTTTCATAAACCCGCCGACGCAGGAATCGAACAATGTATGCCTCGGCTGGGACGAGTGCGATTCGAAACACGTATCCGAATTCCAGAAACACTTCCAAATCACATTTCCCATCGACTCTTTACTCACCCCAAGGCTGTGCCATTGCGAGGCCCCGTCTTCGACTCTCGCCATTAGACAATACGAACTGCCTTGGAAATTAATCGCGCTATGCCCCGGAGTCCCCTCCACACGACAATCAATCACCGACACATGCGCCGAACGCGATATTCCGCATGGGCGATTCGAATTTGCAAAAACGCAATCACGCACCCAAGAATCCACTACGTTGCTAATCTTGAGCAGCGAATAGCCCCCATCGTCCAGCCAAGAGCGATGATGAATAAAGCGGCCGTTCCAAGCGCCTTCGAATCGAATAGATTCCACTCCAATTTCGGATAGAGGCGTAAACGTATTCACATTCCAATTAAACTGATGATCGATCGCCTTCACGATTGGCGTCTTCAAAAGAACGCGCTTGCCACGGACAGCTTCGATCTGATGGCGCTCGTTCACCACCATTCCACTATTATGAATACTCGTCCATCTCGGATCGATCCTCTGGAATCCCGCCAGCTCACGCGCAATCAGCTCGGGCGAATTATCCAATAACGAAAGACAAATCCAATCTCCCGCTTTCAACGCCGACGCGTCTTTCACCCAAATCTCCAAATCGCCCTGCTTTGCGCTTTTCGTTATGGGGGTTGCTCGCTCGGTGTTGCTGCTCGGGGAGATCTCTATTGCATAGGGACTCTCCCAAAGTCTCATAGGAGGCTCTGGCGGCAACGCCTCCCCCGAGTAGAGAACAGTTCCTCCGTTGCCAGAACCGCTACCGCGCAAAACGATATTGCTTCCGGAAACTCTAATCGTCTCCGCGTCTCCAATCTCATTGAGATCGAACCTTCCTTTAGGAAAGAAAACAACGCCTCCACCATTAGCCGTCGCCGCGGAAATGGCCTTCACGATCGCGCCGCGATCCGACTTCCCGTCATCGGCGATCGCCCCAAAATCGACAACGTCGAAAACTGGCCCTTCCCGCATTGGGATCGGTTCCTCCAAACGTCGATAGCCCGCATAGGAAAAATCCGGTATCCCGTGCTCCTTTTCAATCTCCTCAATAACTCCGCCAAACACCAGAGCGGGAGGCGACAGCAAAACAGCGACTAAGAAAGACTTCAAAATGGAACGCATATGAATATCGGAATAGTACGTTAAGTGAGCCTCAACAACGAATCTACTAAAGATTCTACGCAGACCGCAGGATAGGCAACGCTAGAACAGTCACATCAGCAGACGAAACCAGTCTACCTCATACCCCCTGATTTACCAATGCACTCGACTCTTTGGATACGCCTATCGTGGCTCCCGCTTTCAACGAAGTCCCACTAACTTTAGGATTAATCATTCAAGGTTTTGTAAATATCTAACCTTATAAGTGTTTACCACAATATATCTATAGTTAAACTAACTATTTCCACTACTACTCCGTACTTACATAAAAAATGATAAATCTCTCATCAATCGCTCAAAGTACGGAAATTTTGCAGTGAGAATCCTGTTACAAACAAAGCCAAATTGCAGAAAACGCCGAGAGCATGAGCGACACGCTAATAGCTTCCAATGCTTGAGACAATGATGGGTACCAATAAAAATTCAACCGATTCGATACCATGTTTGGAAATTTAAAACTCACGACAAAACTCGGATTAGGCTTTGGCCTAGTCGCCCTCTCACTAGTTCTTTCCGTCCTCCTGACTCTTGTAGAAGTTAAAAAAGCAAAGACCATTACCGAGCGCGTAGTTGAACTACGAGTACCCACCGCACGAGCAAGCCTTGAGACGCTCAACGGCATCAACCACTCTCTCGCAGCGCTGCGAGGCTGGATGCTTCTCGGCAACGAGAAATTCAAATCCGAGCGCGGGGTGTCCTGGGAAAAAGAGATCCTACCGGCCATCGCCACTTTGAAGCTCCACTCGGAAAACTGGACGAATGCGGACAACTTGAGGCGCCTCGATATCGCGGAGTCAAAGCTGACTGAGTTCAAAGCTTTCCAAGAGGAAATCGAAGCGATCGCTCAAACCAAAAACAACGTGCAAGCAACGAAGATCTTGCTTGAAGAAGCAGCACCGCAGGCAGCCATTTTAGTAAATACGATCACCGAGATGATCGATATAGAAGCCGAACAACCAGCCACTGCCGAACGCAAAGCGCTACTGGGCATTATGGCGGACATCAGAGGGACCACAGGCATGTCGCTAGCGAACATCCGGGCTTTTCTTCTGACCGGCGATTCATCGTTCGAAAACGTATTCAATACATTCTGGTCGAAAAATCAAAAGCGCTTTGGCGACCTCATAGATAACGAGACCCTTCTGACGACCTCTCAATCTAAAGCCTTCCAAACATTCAAGAAAGCGCGTTCAAAATTCGCTCCTCTACCAGCCACAATGTTCGCCTCTCGCAATAGCGAAGACTGGAACAAAGCCAACTACTGGCTAGCCACAAAAGCCGCCCCAACCGCGTTTGCGATCAAAGAGCAGCTCGATGCGATGAGCGCCAACCAAAAGAAGTTGATGGAGGCGGATCTGGCATTGGCGAAAAGCGCCCAAAGCAGGCTTCTTACAACGCAAGTGGTGATCCTCATCAGCGGCCTCGCTATCTGCGTATTCGTATCCTTCTTCACCAGTCGCTCGATCGCCAATCCAATCAAGGACATCTTTAAGGGGCTAAATCGACTGAGCACCAAAGAGCTCAACGAGACCCGTATTCGCTTCAACCAAATAGCGGACGACATCGTTCAATCCGCGAACGTCATCGGAAAGTCCAGCCAGGAATGCGCCGAAAGCTCATCCGAGCAGGCCGCTTCGCTGGAGGAAACTTCCGCTTCTTTGGAAGAGATGACGTCCATGAACAGCAAAAACGCTGACAACGCAAAACAAGCGAGCGAGCTATCTTCCGAAACCAAGCAAAAGATGGATGAAGGCAGAATCGCGATGACGGAGATGGAACAAGCAATAAATCTAATCAAATCGTCCTCCGACGAAACCGCCGTTATTATAAAGACGATCGACGAGATCGCCTTCCAGACCAATATACTCGCGCTAAACGCCGCAGTCGAAGCGGCCCGTGCCGGAGAAGCTGGATCGGGCTTCGCAGTCGTCGCCGACGAGGTTCGAAACCTCGCGCAGCGCAGCGCCCAAGCCGCGAAAGACACAGCAGCTAAGATCGACGAATCAAAAGCCAACGCGGAAAAAGGCGTTGGAACAAGCGAGAATGTCGCCACCATCCTCAAAGAGGTTTCAGAAAAGGCCGATACAGTCGCCGAACTGATCAGTCAGGTTTCAGACGCCACTCGCGAGCAATCTAGCGGCATCGGCCAAGTCAATATATCCGTGACCCAGCTCGATCAAACCACCCAGCAAAACGCCGCCCAAAGCGAACAACTCGCAGCCGAATCCGTCCAACTAAACGACGCCGTCAACGGGATGCAGAAAATCCTGGGCCTCGATACTTCAAACAGAAGTGAACGCTCGAATGCTTCCGCAATCCAGTCTACCGAGAACTTCAATGCCTTCTCGGAGTCGGCGGCAGATCGGAACACCGATTGGACCGAATCCAGCGACAAGCAGGGCGATCCATGGGATAGCGAAACGGACCTAAGCAATTCAGGCATCGGCCGATCATAATCGTCAGCGCTACTCCACTAAAGGTTTAAACTTTGTCTATCCCCCCAAGCAGATCCAAATCAATCAACCTCTCAACGACGCAATCGTCGGCTACTGGAAGGGCCTCCAGTAGCCGAGCGATTGCACCTATTTAGGTCTACTTTGTTAGATTTCGGTTTAGCTCTTGTTATTGGTGGGTCTGGAAAGGGACGCTCTCGCCCTACCTGTTAGCTCATTTAACAAAGTAAAGATAGAGTCCGTGTAATAAGTTCGCAAATCATGCAGCGCGTTCACGGCGTAGCGGCACCGGGGACCCCGTTTGGTTAATGCAAGATCCCCTTGGAAATCGCCCTAGCCTGAAAGCAACTTAAGTATTCGAATTTTTGGCACAAATTCTGATTACTCTATAGATCGCCAAGATGCATGGCTGTCGCTAGCGATAGCCTTTCTCTTTTAGCATTTAGGAGACGGCGGAATGCAAATTTTTCGCCGTCAATTCGATAGAGCCGACAACGAAACACGTCCGACCAAAACCACCCCTGAAACGATCGGAGCTGCAATCGGTCCAGTCCCAATAGTCGAGGGACACGTCAGCCTACTTTACATGTAAACCATAAGCCGGATTGACTAAGTTAAGACAGAATTTACTCCAATACGAGCATCAATTCTACCCCAATCACCCTAACACTTCCGGCATACCGCAGTTGTAACCATGCTCTGCGACTCCTCAACATATTGCGTCGGCAGCTCAATATGAATCCCTCTTTTTTTGGATACACAGCAAACTCCGGATCCCTACACAAACTTAAATACAATCTATTAAAAGAAACCAATACAAACTAACCAATATGAAATTGACCCACAAAGAGAGCCTCCAAAAATTCGGCAGCCTATTCAAAGGCTTGCTATCGCTGGCCTTGGCAGGCTTGCCTGAGACCTTCGCCCAGGAAAAGGTAGAAGAAGCCTACGAGCTTTCGCCATTTACCGTCGACGCGAGCGATCAGAGCGGCTACACCGCTACGCACACATTGGCAGGTACGCGGATTCGAACCCAGTTGAAAGACCTGGGTTCGGCGATCAGCGTGTACACTGAGGGGTTTATGGAGGACACTGGAGCTACTGATGCCGGTTCCTTGCTGTCTTATACGACCAATGCCGAAGTGGGCGGAATTAACGGAAACTTTTCCGGAGCGGAAGACAATGGTCGAGGACGTTACTTGGTGACCGAAGCTCGAACAAACCCTCAGCTTAATCAGCGTATCCGCGGATTGGGGGCAGCCGATTTGACTCGTGGGTTCTATTTGACCGATATTCCTTTCGATAGCTACAATACGGATCGAGTTACGGTCAGTCGTGGTCCCAATTCGCTTTTGTTCGGTATTGGCAGCCCAGGCGGGGTGATCAACAACGCTACCAAGCAAGCGCTGCTGAATGCGGATATCACTGAGTTTGCTGTCCGTTTCGACAATCACGGAAGCCGGCGAGGCGAATTTGATATCAATCGAAGCATCGCTGACGGAAGAGTGGCCCTTCGCCTAGCAGGTTTGGACGATCACACCAAATACAAGCAAGAACCTGCGTGGAATCGCGACCGGCGTCTTTACGGAGCTCTTGAGGCGGTCCTCTCTAAAAACGAGGATAGCGATTTTCTCGGCGCCACGAGGTTCAAAGCCAATGGAGAGTACGGTCAATCCAGAGGATCCCCGGTTGAGATTATTCCTCCTACTGCCGCATACCACAGCTGGTTTGAGCCCGCATCGGCAAGTACAGAACAATATACCGGTGTGCTGCCGGATTCAAACCATTTGGATCCCAGTGACGGGGGGACCTGGGAGTTTCAAACAACCTACAATCCTTTCGTCTCTGTTAATGGAAGTTCTGAGGGTGAGATCAACACCAATACTCACCCCACCTCTTTCCGTACGATCCCCATCACTTTCAACCAACCGGATGCTCAGGTGCCGAATCAGGGACTAGGTAATTCCATTGGAGGGCAGACGCTCATCATTCCCTGGAGCGGCGGTGGTAATGTTGATACTCTGGATAGTACCGGATTGGCGGGAACGCCTGCCGCCATCGATGCGTTTGGTCCGAATGCCCCAGGGGATACGCAGATGAGAAGAACGACTATTTACCATCCCGTGAGTTTCTACGCTGAGCCCGAGGCGGTTGGATTCGCGGCTCCTTCGATTAATAACAGAAACGTCTTCGACTACCGGAATCGCGTTTTCAGTGGTGGCATTGATAATGTAACGCGAAACTTCAAAGCGATAAACTTGGCGTTGGAACAGAACTTCCTGGATGACAATCTGGGCATCGAGATCG
>JAJFLS010000271.1 GCA_021772595.1 Opitutales bacterium | reverse complement strand
GCCGCTCTGGTCGCTGGGCAAACGCAATGGCTTCCATACGCAGATCGAGTTTTTCCGAGCGCGCTTTGAGAGCAAGAAGATCGGTTATTTGCTTTTCCCGATTCTGATCGGGCTGATCGTTCCTTACCTTCTGGTTGGGCTGATGGGCGCGGGCTCGGTTATGCAAGGCGTAACGCGCGGCGCGTTTCCTGAACTATTCGCCAGTACCGGCGGGGCTGTTCCGCCGTGGCTGACATCTTTGGTTATTTGCGGAGTAGTGCTCTATTATATATTTGCGGGCGGCGTTCGCAGCGCGGCTTGGGCGAACACGTTCCAGACGGTCGTATTCATAATCATGGGATTCATCGCTTTCGTGACGATCTCGTCAAAGCTCGGCGGCGTGCAAGCGGCCTCCTCGATGGCCGATCCGTCAAAGGCAGTGCGAGCGGGAAACATCACCGAACTCCAGTTCCTTTCCTACTGCCTGATTCCCTTGTCGGTCGGCATGTTTCCGCACCTGTTTCAGAATTGTTTGACGGCGAAATCGGCGAAGTCCTTTCGGCTGACCTTAATCGCTCATCCGCTCGCCATCATGCTGACTTGGATACCGTGTATTTTGATCGGTCTCTGGGCGACTGGAGCGGTAATGCCCGACGGCATTACTCCAGTCATTCCGGCAGGATCGAATCCGAACGCAGTGCTGGGAATGATGGTTGGCAAACTGACCACGCCTGTGATCGGCGGTTTGGTGACGGCGGGCATTCTCGCGGCGATCATGTCTTCGCTCGATTCCCAATTCGTAGCGGTCGGCACGATGTTCACTAAGGACATTGTGGTTCACCGCTTCGGCGCGGATCGATTTTCCGAGAAGCAACTGGTAATGCTCGCTCGCGTCTTCATTTGCGCGATCGTGCTCGTGACTTTTCTGCTAACGCTAGCGGAACCCCGACAGGTCTTCTCGCTGGGGATCTGGTGCTTTAGCGGATTCGCTGGACTGTTCCCGTTGGTCTTCGCGGCGATCTATTGGAAGAAGGCGACCAAGGCAGGGGCCTATGCTGCGGTTATTGGAGGCGGCCTTTCTTGGATCCTGCTGTTCCGCGCATCCGATTACGGCGCGGACAAGGAGTTTCTCATTTTCGGCGCGATGCCGGTGGCCGCGATCTTCTTCGCCTGCGCGATTTCGTTGGTCGTCGTTTCGTTAATTACTCAAGCGCCATCGCAAGCGACGCTCGAAAAATTCTTTCCTAAAAAATCATAGTTGCTGCCCATCAAATCGCGCGAAGTTGCACGAATGTTTTTCAAGAGGTTTAAATGAATTCGTGAAAATTCGCGCGATTCGTGGGCCCAAAATTTTTAAAAAATGACTCAGACAATAGACATCACAAGCGCGGTCGACGCCGCGAAAGAGGAGCTCGATCGTTACACGCGGGAACTGGTTCAGTGGCATTTTTCTCCTGAAACGGGCTGCCCTTACTGGCTCGATTGGGCGAAGCAGGCGGATTGGAATCCGCTCGAAACGGTTAACCGCTTCGCGGACCTCATGCGCTTCGAGCCTTTCGACGACGAAGTGCTGCGCGATACGGATCCGGCGCGATTCATTCCTGCCGCGTATGGAGATCGTCCCTACAACGTTTTTGAGACCGGGGGCACGACCGGCATGCCGAAACAACGGATCGGCTGGGAGGACTACAAGGTCGATTATTCGGAGTTCAGCGAGTACTATTCGGACGACTTCTTCCCGAAGGGAACCAACTGGCTGATGGTCGGCCCGACTGGCCCGAGGCGGCTGCGCTTGGCGATCGAGCACCTGGCCAACGTGCGCGGCGGCGCGTGTTACTTCATCGATCTGGATCCCCGCTGGGTGAAACGGTTGATCCGCGATGGCGAGTACGACATGGCTCGTAAGTACAAGGAGCATGTTGTTGAGCAGGCCATCACGATTTTGAAGGGCCGGAATATCGGCTGCATGTTCACCACGCCGACGATTCTGGAAAGTTTGGCGGAACGAATTTCGATTCCAGGCGCGGGCATCAAGGGCGTGTTTGTCGGTGGCACCACAATGACGCCGCAATACGTGCGGTTTCTGACCGAGGAAGTTTTGGAAGGAAAGGTCAATTTCGCACCGACCTACGGGAACACCTTGATGGGACTGGCAATTAGTCGTCCCTTGTCGGCAGAAGACAACTACAGCTTGACGTATCACGCTCCGCAGCCGCGAGCGGTGTTGCGAATCGTGAATCCCAAAGACCCGACCGAAGATGTGGAATACGATGCTTACGGACGAGTCGAGCTGACCACGATGACGAAAGAATTTTTCATGCCGCGCTTCCTCGAACGCGACGAAGCGATTCGGCGCCGCCCCTGTGAGCAATTCCCGTGGGACGGAGTCGGCGACGTGCGGCCATTCGAGTCGACCACGAAAAAGGTGATCGAAGGGGTGTATTAGGAATGGTGAATGGTGAAATTTTGAATCACGGAGGGGTGGGAGGCTTTGATTTTCTCGGTGGTTTTATAAACTAGATTTAGTAAGATGGAAGAGAGTGTTACACATATACCGGTTTTGCGTTTCGGCGAGGCGTACAAGAGTTTGGATACGACGGATCTGGGGAACGTTCTCCGATCGGGATCGCGGCTTGAGGTGAGTGTTGCGAACGCGGGCTTGATCCGTCGCGACAAGCTTTCAATCGAGAAAGGCCGGGCGGCTTTGCAGGCGATACCTACCGAAATCCTTTTGGGCTACGCCGAGAAGGCGGCGGACTTGTATCTCGATGGCGAACTGCCGTTCGGTCTGGACGGCGAGACGCAGGCGGTGGCCGACTATGTGAGCGCCTTGTCCGAGTTGACGGGATTGCCTCACTCGCTCTGTCGCTCGAATATGTTCAAGGTCGCGGCGGCGCTTAAGAATATTCGCGCGGTGCTTTCGGGGTTGACGCGCGGGCTGCCGACCGAGCTGTTCGACAAGGGGTGCACGCGGCTGGGCGATCTCGATATCAATTTCTATCCGACTGCGGATAGCTTGGGAGTGACGCTGCCGAGTAATTCGCCGGGCGTGAATTCGCTTTGGCTGCCAGCGTTGGTGATGAAGACGCCGGTCTTTCTCAAGCCAGGGCGAGAAGATCCATTGACGCCCTATCGAATCATTCAGGCCATGATAGCGGCGGGATTTCCGAAAGAGGCGTTTGGCTTCTATCCGACTACTCACGAAGGCGGGGACGCGATTCTTCTGTCGTGTGGTCGCGGGATTGTTTTCGGGAGCGATGCGACGGTCAAAAAATACGCCCACTACGACAATATCCAGGTTCACGGTTCGGGCCGGAGCAAGGTGCTGATCGGCGCGGACATGGCTGAGAATTGGGAAGAGCATTTGGATGTGCTGGTCGAGTCCGTATCCGCGAATGGGGGACGTAGTTGCATCAACGCGTCGTCGGTGGTGGTGCCGTCGCATTTCGACGAGATTTCTAACGCGATGGCGAAAAAACTGGCGGCGATCGAGCCGCATGCTCGCGACGACGAAGACGCGCTGTTGTGCGGATTCGCGAATGCCGACTTCGCCAAGACGATGGACGAGGCGATCGACGATGCTCTCAAGATTCCCGGCGCGGTGGATCTGACGGCTCAGTATCGAGAAGGACCAAGATTGGTGGAGCGATATGGTCAGACTTTTCTATGCCCGACCTTGATCGCGTGTTCGGATCCGGATCATCCGTTGGCTAATACGGAGTACATGTTTCCGTTCGTGAGTGTTGTGGAGCGTCCACAGTCGGAGATGAAGGACGCTATCGGTTCGACATTGGTAGTTTCCGCGGTGACGGAAGACGAGGAGTGGATGCGAGAGTTAATGTCGAGTCCGGACATTGATCGACTTAATTTGGGATCGGTACCGACAAACTGGGTACAATGGGAGCAGCCGCACGAGGGCAATCTTTTCGAGTTTCTCTATCGCCGCCGTGCCATTCAGTCGAAAAGTTTAAAAATTGCTTGATGGCGAATTTCATTACGAGACCGAGTCCGAGAATCGCTTTTGGTTCCGGAATGCTGGCGAAGCTGCCTGAGTTCGTTCGCGAAATCGGAAGCGAGCGGCCGTTGATTGTCACTGATAAGGGGATACGCGAAGCGGGCCATGTGGC
>JAJFLS010000028.1 GCA_021772595.1 Opitutales bacterium | reverse complement strand
AGTGGCGGCCACGCCCTCGTCTTTGATGAGACGTTGGGCATGTTTGCTCACTCTGACCATGTGGACATCGAGTATCCTTTTTCCAAAGAAGCGCTCGCTCAGCTTGTCCCGACACTGGACTCCGTGATCCAATATGCCGGGGAGCCAGGGTCTGGGGCAGACTCCTTCATCGGCGCGAAACAGGTCGTTCATGAGGACACGGAAACGACTGACTCCAATGCCGAAATGATCGCCGACAATGAGGGGAACTGGTGGCTGGCTTATACGAGCTTTCGCAAGGGGGTAGAGAATATTTACATCAAACGCCGCAATATGCGGGGTCGCTGGTCGTCGGAAACGCAACTCAGCAATTCCCCTGGCAGCGACTTTAATCCTGTGCTCGGAATCGACGATAACGGTCGGGTCTGGTGCATCTGGTCGCGCCAGGGCGAACGGGAGAAATGGCCTCTCGTCGGGCGATCCTACGATGGCGCTTCCTGGTCAAAGGAACAAACGCTCGCGTCCGGCAAGAACTATTACCCGGCCCTGACTCGGATTTCCACAAGCGGCGAACTGGTTCTGGCCTGGGAAGACTGGAACGAAAAAGAAAGCCGCATAAAGACCCGCCGATTGAGCGAGGGCAAGTGGTCCGATCCCGTCACCTTGGGTGACGGCAGCCTCTCGCATCAGCGTCCTGCCCTGGCAGCTGATGCCAATGGCAACGTCTGGCTAGCTTACGACGTCACGCTCAACCAGAAATACGAAATCCGTCTGGCTAAGCTTGAAGCGAATCAGTGGATACAAAGGCCTCCGCCGCCAGAGATAAACGGTCACCGCCGGCGCGCATCCATGACGGTCGATGCAGAAGGACGCGTGTGGATCCTGCCGGAGACGGAAGTGATCGAACCGCTTCAATTGCGACGGGCCTGGAACGGCCAGGATGTCATCTACAACGTTCGCCCACCCTGCCGGGCGATGCTCATCTGGAATGGCCAAGATTGGAAGGCCTTGCCTCCCGGTCCGGCCATGTCTCCCAAGGCAGCCAGTCTGCACGTAGACTCGAAAGGCAGCGTCTGGATCTTCGGTCGTACTCCGGGACCGGGCACGCGTGACTTCCTACTGGTCGGACAAAGGTACCGAGGATCTGAATACTTTGTCGATTCGCTCGAGGACGGATCTTGGGACGGAAACATTTCCGGCGCGCTCGAGTTCAATGTCGGTGACCCCGCTATCGGATCGGTCAAGGAAATTGTATCCATTGTCGAAGATGACGGCAGCCTCTTTGTCGCCATGCACGAAACCCACCGGCAATTTGTCATGGATCCCGGTTGGTCCTACATCGATGGACCCGTCGACACAATCGTCCACGGATTGGACATCGAAGCAGATGATTACGTTTCTCCCAAATTGGTCGACTACGATTCGACTTACCATGGTACGGACTCGCCAGACGTTTCACTCCTGCCTCACGCTAGCCAGCCCAAACCCGAAGAGCGCGTGCAAATAGGCGGCGTGTGGATGCGCCCTTACTACGGGGATTTGCATCACCACACCGAGTATTCACGCGACCCAGGCGTCATGAACGACGATGTCGACGGCAACTACCGTTACGTGCGCGACATCCGAAGGTTCGATTTCCAAGGCTTGGCCGACCATGCCGAGCACCTGAATCCGCACGACTGGTACCGCATCCGCAGAGCGGCCGATTTCTATGATCACGGGGAACACTTTGCCACCATGGTCGCCTTTGAATGGACGAGCGAATTTTACCGGGGCGGCAATTATCAGGAAGGGCACCACAATGTCGTTTACCGCACCGATGGCCCTGAGGCGCGTGTATTTAGCGCTTCACTACCCGAGAGCAACACTCCACTCCGACTCGGGGACCGTATCGAGGAGGAAATGGTTAATGCTCGCCTGAAAAACATCGGAGCCAACATGCTGATCTTTCCCCATGATCCCAGTCGCTGGGTCCAACCGATTTCCTGGAGTTGGTACAACCCACACATACGATTGCTCGAGTTGGTTCAGTCGCGTGGCAATCATGAACATCTTGGCTCGCCGCAACTGACGCCATTACGAAATGATTTTCAACAACAGCTCATGGGCAAAAGCGCCCAGGATGGATTAGCGAAAGGTTTCCGTTGGGGCTTTATAGGGAGTGGCGACCACCGTGGAGCTCCGGTAGCCGGGGTCTATTCACCTGCAGGTGGCCGTGAAGCCATTTTTGATTCTCTTTATACCAAGCGGACCTTTGCGACGACCGGAGCCCACATGCTGATCGATGTCTCTGTTAACGGACACCGCATGGGAAGCGAATGGCGTGGAGACGAAACCGAACATACCGTCGATATCTACGCCAAAGGAACCAAGCCGATTACCTTTGTCGAGCTATGGAAAAATGGCCGCATGCTATGGCGCTGGTCCCCAGAGGAACGCAGCAAAGAATTTCGCGTGAGCCACAAGGATCCCTCCGCTCCCTTCTTCCGTGAAAATTACTGGTACGCCCGCATCACCCAGGAAGGCGGTGAAATGGTTTGGTCGAGTCCCTCCTGGTATGTCTACGACGGCATAGAAGCGGAAATCCTCTCTGATGTCGGTGGCCCCGAGCCCCACTACATGACCCCGGACTACCCTATTCCGATACCGGTGCTCATGCGCAACCAGCGAGACGATACTGCGCGAGGCCGCCTTACGCTGACCGATTTGCCAGCCGGCTGGGTTCTGGAGCCAAATGGCCCCATAGAAATGGTTCTCCCACCCGACAGTTGGACCACCTACGTCTGGTATGTAACCGCGCCAAAGCAAACCATCCAC
This sequence comes from Opitutales bacterium, assembly GCA_021772595.1. Lineage (GTDB taxonomy): Bacteria > Verrucomicrobiota > Verrucomicrobiia > Opitutales > Opitutaceae > Pelagisphaera. The sequence goes on along the minus strand of JAJFLS010000028.1, from coordinate 1,491 downwards.
TCTCTCAAAGCATTTGATCTGAAGCTGGAAGTGGATCTTGGGGACGGTGATCAGCGGGCGCATCGAGTGCCTTGCGTTCAGAGTCCAAAACAACTCAACACGCGTGGTCAGCTAAGCGAGTTGAACGACGCCGTCTACATGCTCACGGATCTAAAGCAGCTGAACAAGTGGCTCGCTACGATGGAACAACGCTGGTGGGGAGAATAGCGACAGCCAAATGGATCAAACGTCAATTTTCAACTGATTGCAAAACTCCAATATCTGAATACTTGATCTGCTCAATCCCACTCTGCTGCATATGCTCCCATCAATCGGCTGCTCGCCGATCTCGGACAGGTTATCCCTGCGCGTCGCGAGGAGCAAAGGGTTCCGAGCGCAAGCGACAAGATCGGACGCGAAGTTAACCGAAACGTTTCATAAATCGACTAAATTTCTGATTGTCAGGATCCGCTTCCGTCTTCTCCCGCAAGCGGGATACGCCGTGACGAGTCTCGGATACAGGTCGGCTGATGCCGATTAGGTTTTAAGAGAGTCGAACTCGCCCGAAAATAGCGAAACCTACTGTCGCGGCAGCGACACTCGAAGACCCCGATATGTCGGGGCTATGTCGCCTTTGGCGACCCTGACCATTCCATTTGCTGGCGAGCTTGCTCTAGACCATCGGAAGCCCACTTTAGGTGATGTTATAAAATGGATTCAATTATCCCCCAATAACCTTATCATAAACAGGTTGAGAGATTATCGTGTCAAGTTCTATGAGACTACGAAGTTAACCGAACCAATGATTGCTCATCGATTATTAATGAAACCGGGTATGCGAATTTATGATGCTACGAGGTTCTCAGTTTTACCATGTGGTTCCCTTAGAGACTGTTTTAATAAGTCAGTTCGGCGAATCGTTGGAACGGGACAGCGCCCGTTCACTACCCTAAAATCCCCTTCAAATAGGTAGCGTTCGGGCGCCGACCCGAATCTATTTTCACTTATTAAACAGGCTCTTAAGGATCAGCCTTCGTCAGTGGCTCTATGGGGGGGGGATTTGGTATTGCTCGCGCAAATTTATTAAATCCGCTTTCAATTCCGCAATGATATCTTTGTACCCAATATTTCCATACATGCTTTGCATTTCGCGAGGGTCTTCTTGAAGGTCGTAAAATTCCCATTCGCCCAGGTCGTAATAATTGATTAACTTATAGCGTCCATCCGTCACCCCTTCATGGCGCGTGATGTTATGGTAGGAATTGTTTTGGTAATAGTGATAATAGTGACGGGTTCTCCAATTGTTGGGCGTGTGCCCAGTAAGAATGGGGACCAGGCTTTGGCCTTGCATATCGGTGGGCGAGGCAGCGCCTGCGATATCCAAAAAAGTCTGAGCGAAATCGATATTGGAAACAATATCCTCGTTGATGCTGCCTGGCGAGACTACCTCGGGCCATCGAACCATGAAAGGCGTGCGAAGCGACTCTTCATGCATTAAGCGCTTATCGTATA
>JAJFLS010000270.1 GCA_021772595.1 Opitutales bacterium | reverse complement strand
GACCGCGGCGTGTTCCGCGGATTTTCCGAAAGCGATGGACGGACGGGCAAAACTGTATTCAAATTCATATGGCTACTGGATCAAGGCTTCGCTCTGGAATGCGATCCGAAAAAGCATACACTGACCCTGAAGAACCTGCTTCCCCATATCCCCAATCGATCGGACATGGACCAGGATCTGCGGGCATTCGTTCAGGATCGAAGCTCGGGCGACCTGCCGGCCCATCGCCGGGTGGATCCCAACCGGGCGGATCTGGGCTATGCCAACCGCAAGGAAAATGTATCGCTGACCCTGACCGTGAAAAAGAATCAATATAGCTATGGCGTCACGAAATTGCTCAACACCACCAACGAGCTTTTCGGGCACCTCCACATGGCTCATATCCCCTATTTATGGCAGCATTTCGAGGTTCCCGAGGAATAGGAAATATTTCAAATATAGATACCATAACCAGACAAGAAGCCGCGATCGAGAGAGTGTCTAATAAATCTGAATTCAATGCAATTTCGCAATGTAGGGGCTCTGCTTGCAGAAAAGCGCCTCTGGAGGGTCGGCCCCAAGCTCGATATTTAAAGGTGTAATCCGCTCCGCTGCCGTGGCGGACAGCAACTCACCTGCCGATCACGCCTGGGCTCAAAGAGTTCGGTCTAACTCAGTCGCCCTAACATTCTGTCGAGCGAATCGGATGTCTGATAGATCAGCGCCTCTGGATAGTGTTGGAAGGGATGAAAGTATTCGAAGGTGACGTAGCCCTTGTAATTCGCGGCATCGAGTGCCTCGATGACAGCTGGCCAGTCCGTCGTGCCATCAAGGAGCGGTCGGAAGCACTCTAGCGAGTAGTCTGTTCCCTTTTTGCTAAACTCCTTGAAGTGGATGTTCTGAATGCGATCTCCCATAATGGGGATCCAATGCTCTGGATGCTGAAAGAACATGATATTGCCAGTGTCAAAATGAATGCGCACATGTTCGCTGTCGAAATGATCGACGAAGGCATTCATTTCGAATGGCGTCATCAGGTAACCATTGAAGAAAATATTCTCGATATTCAGGTAGACGTCTAGTTTCTCGGCCTGGAGGGCCAACTTACCAACGGCGTCTTTGGCGCGTTTGTCACAGACGTCATTGGGCACCGGCTCGTGATCGTCGCGCCAGGGGATGTGCACAGCACCTGGGACGACGAGGACGTTTTTCACTCCCATGTCGTGCGCCGCTTGTCCAATCTTGCCCGCCAACTCAAGTCCGCGTGCACGCTTTTGCTCGTCGTTGCTCACTAGCGGATACGGCCAAAACAGAAAGGAACACAATCCGCTGATCTCAATCCCAATCTCGTCGGCCATTTTGCGAATCGCGATGAATTCCTTAGTCCCTGCCTTCGGTGAAAGATCGTTTTCGAGGTCATAGTTGAGTTCGATCCCGTCGAAGCCGGCATCCTTGGCCAACTGGAGGCACTCGCGAAGGTTCATCTTATCTGGGTAGGGAAAGGCCCAGAGATTGATCGACTTCTTCATCTCATCGTAGCGCTTCGTAGAAGCACGACGATCATCCGGGTTGGCTGAAGTCTTTTTCGCTTCTTCGTTCTGAGCGGATGCCGACCCTGCCTGCGACAGGGCGCCGGCGGCAGCGACAGCCAGCGTGGACTTGATCGCAGTGCGGCGGCTCATCTGATTCGTGTCGCCGCATGGCCTGGGAATATTTTCTGGATCCATACTGCACAGTAGCGAATTTCAACTGCGAAGCGCAAGCCGGATGCAGTGAAGATTTGGGTTCTCTCGGCGATCTCAATCTGCGAGACTCGTCGAATGAGAAAGATTCGACACGTTGGGTCAGCTTGCATTGTCGTATCCGGCGCGTTGCTAATGCTGCCCACCGCGGATGCGGGCAATTTCAAGCGCATCACGATCGATGGTAACTTTGACGACTGGATCGGAATTCCTGTAGCGATGGACGATGAGGTCGACGAGGAAGGCATGTTCGATATTAGAGACGTCGCTATCGCGAACGACGAGGCGTTCATTTACGTAAAAGCCCGACTCCATTCTCCTGCGGACTATGCAAGCTTCAATCATCAAGTGGTCCTGGACGGAGATGGCGATACATTTACCAGCCTTCAATGGGTGGGGCTTGGCTTCGAAATGATGATCGAAAATGGCTCCGGATTTCAGCAGAAGAATGGCGCGTTCAATGAAGGCGGTGTATCGCAGCTGGACTGGAGCACCGCGCCAAGCGGCAATGTCAGCCAGATTGGATACGGCCGGAGTTTTCGCCGGACGATAGTTGGAAGAGCGGCGACGGCTTTCTCGGGTTCGGGCTTGGGGCCGGAAGTGTATCCAGTGGTAACCGTGCCACTCACCGCCGGCAGGACGACATACTATTCACGAACGTCTTTTGAGTGGGATTGACCGCGTATGAAGAGCTCCAGCTACTTCCACGGTCGCCGCAAGTGACGCCCCTACAGATTTTAGACTTATTAGACACTCTATATGATAGGTTTTGCGACAACCTCTAATTTAGTCCGCCCGTTTTTTGGCGCCACGCATTGATGGAACGCGGTAGATAATCGTCTAGTTCGTAGGGCATTAGGAAGTTGATGAACGCAATCGGAACGTCGATACCGACTCGGTCCGCGTCAGCGAGGAATTTTGCCCAGTCAAAGTTGCCACTATCGAGAGAATTTATGGTGCTATACGTCATGGTTCTGCGTGTGGTCCAATCGATTTCCGTATCGCATCCTGAGAGAGTCATTGCGCTCACATAGGGAGCTGCTACTTGCAATACCTCGCGCAATCTATGCGTGTTGCCCGCCCGCATTTCATGGCAGAGATGTATGACGATAGACAGGTTTGGATTATCCAGTTTTTTCACGAGGGGTAAGGCTTCTTCGGCGGAATTGATCAAGCAGTAACTGTGTGGGTATATAGCCGTGCGAACGCCGTGATGGTTGGCGTATTCCAGCAAATCGGCCATGGCGGCTTCGGCATCATTCATGGTAGCGGCCTTGTTCTTGTTTCCTACAATAACCCAAAGGAATATATCTTGATGGGCGATCGCTTGAATGACCTCCCTGTAGGTGGCTACTTCTTTTTCGAGATCGACGAAATCGAAACGAACGGTTACGGCCAATGTTTTCGTGGAGTAAGGAGGCCTGCCGGTTGCGAGTTGACGCGACAGATTTTCCAGATCGGCGTCGCTTTCGACTTCAATCACCATTCCCGCAAATCCTGTTTCCTCAACGAGTTTTCCCTGTTGCTCAGCAGACAGTTTTTCCAGTCCGCCAGCATCATAAATATAGAGTGGCCGTGCTTGGGCAGGAGCTTCTTTGGCATCTAACAGCCCTCCAATAAATAAAGTGAAAATGAAGTAGATGGTGAGCCGGGAGATTTTCTTCATGGTGGTCATTGGTAATGCGCTATCGTTCGAGATTCGTATTCTTTCAACTTGTTAAGGGCAATGTGGGTCGATCGAGAAAGGTAACGGGAAATGCGCAAAAGACGCCTAAGTTTTCAAGCAGAGCAGTATGATGTTTATCACCGCTTCCGTCTTCATTTCATTTCGCCGAGACGGGTCGCTTGTTGTTTTTCAAGCTGGTTCCAAACGATCAATTTAGATTGGGAAAACGGAGTGGTCTCTTCTCCACTAGAAACCTTTTTTCGATTTTACCGTTACCTCCTCCACCCAATCGACATTCCCCTAGTAGGTTGAAAGACCTATTTGTTAACTTCCCTAACCCTATACCACCATACAAATGAACTGCAAAAAACTAAGAATTACCCATGCAATTGGGAGTTCCCTCGCGCTAGTTTCGCTCGGCGCATTTGAGCTAGTCGCTCAAGACGATGACGAAGTCTACGAACTGTCGCCCTTCTCAATCGATGCTTCCAGCGACGAAGGCTATTACGCAACTGAGACCCTCTCGGGAACGCAGCTGAGAACCAGCGTCCGCGATCTCGCCAACCAGATCACCATCCTGACGGAAGAGTTCATGGACGATATCGGAGCGGTCAATTACGAAGAGGCCCTGTACTACCTGCCCAGCACGAAGGCATACGTCGGACAGCAGTCGGATTTCGACAACAATCAGGGACGGACGGGCGCTCCCTACACGACCCGTGGATTCCGGGTCGATGCGCTCACCTCGAACTTCTTTTCGACCCGTATCAAGATGGACAGCTTTAGTACGGAGCGCCTGACTCAGTCTCGTGGACCCAACTCGCTTCTCTTCGGCCTCGGCTCTGTGGGCGGAGCGCTGGACGCGAGCTTTAAGAGAGCGCGCTTCAATCGCGACAGCCAGGAAATCCAGTTCAGGACTGATTCCGAAGGTTCCTATCGTACGACTTTCGACGTCAATAAGATCCTAGTGGAGGACAAGCTAGCGCTCAGAGCGGCGCTTCTTTACGAAGACAAGCGTACGTATCGCGACTTGCAGTACAAGCGGCGCAAGGGGGTATATCTGAATTTCACCTATAAGCCCGTTGAAAACACGACCATCAATTTGTGGGGCGAATTTGGTCGGATTGACGAATTGAATCCAAGATCTTACTTGATCAAGGACACCATGAGAGGATGGACAGATTCTCCTCTTTCCGACATCGAAAAAGCTAATACTACGGATGTGGACGTGATCATTGCTGGAGGCGGTGCTCGCACGACGGCTCAAAATCAGATCAATGGGGTGACCCGCCAGCTGCACAATAACAACTATTACGTGCACATCGCTAACGATCCGTCGGGACCGCTTATGAATTGGAAACGGAAAGGCACCAGCGATGGGCGCTGGATCAATGGAGCTCGCCGACAGAGCGCAGGTTTCGTAGGCAGCATCACCAATCCCGAACTCGTTCCCGGCGTTACCATTCCTCTCACCACGATTCCCTCGGGACCCTCGGATCAATACGATACGAATTATCAGAAGTTCGGCGGTACTCTCCAGCAAAAGCTTACCGAAAGCACTCACCTGGAGCTCGCCTATCAGTTCGAAAAGTCGGACAACCTCGATTTCCGCCCCGTGCGACGTCAGGATTTCGAGTTGTTCATCGACAATAACTGGTATCTGCCCAATCAGAGCGCCGCGGATAATCCGGATCCCAACACGCCAATGAATCCGTACTTCGGTCTTCCTTACATCGAGTCGAATCCATGGGGCTTCGTTAATGATCGCAACAATCATCAGTACCGCGCCACGCTGAACCAGCAGTTTGATTTGACGGGCGTACAGATGGGCGAAGGTTTCGACCTGGGTAAAATTTCCTTAGTGGCAATGGGCTACAAGAATGAAACGGAACGCTATACAGAGCGGAAGGAAGAAATGTCCTTGGTTCCAATTGTCGGCAGCAATCTCAATAATACTCAGGGCCGTATTTGGCATAGGTATTACCTTACGGGAGACAATAATCCTTATTTCCCAAGCGATACGCTGACAGCTTACCCTAGCGAAGGGACGATTTTTTCCCAGGCGGCCGATCCGTCCGTTCCCGGAAATATCGTTCGCGAAATCAGTACCGGCTATCAAAGTCGCCTGAGCCCGATATTCGATCCGGGCAAGACCGATTCCCTAGCGTTTCTTGGGCAATGGTCATTGTTCAACAATCGCCTGATCCTCACCGGAGGAACCCGCGAGGATGAAATCACGAGACAGGCCATGTCCTTCACCAGAACACGGGGCATATTCGAAAGCTATCCAAATGGTGTCCTCGGAGACGCGAGCAAAAATGCCGTCAGGAATACGAACTATGGGGTGGTCTACAAAGTTCATAAGAACTTCGATATCTTCGCGAACGAATCCACCAATACGGTCGCGGCTGGAGGTACGTCCGTTACTATTCGCAATGAGCGGCTTCAGAACGAGCAGGGCGACGGAAAGGACTTCGGATTCCGCGCCTTTCTAGCCGACCAGAAGGTCATCCTCAAGTTGAACTACTTTGAGAATCAACGAGAAAACAGTATCTCGAATCCGCTGCGCAACGGCCTGGTCCGCGACAACGGACACGTCGAGCGCTTCCTTATCGGGATGGACAACAATGGTTTCGACGCCGAGATAGCGGGTGCGGTTCGTTTCGTGGATTTTCCGGGCAACGGATTCTGGTCTGAGGTCGAAAACACCTTTACCGATGGATACGAGTTGGAAATGACCATGAACCCGACTGAGAATTGGCGGATGATGCTCAACGTGTCCAAGAACGACACGACAGTGAACGATGTCTACACTAACTTCAATCCGTGGTTCGATGAGTTTGTCGCCCCGGTAAAAGACAATACGGCCATTACCTCCCTTGTAGCCGATCCCGACGAGGATGATCAAGAAACGATTGGCGATATAATAGCGGATATGGAAGGCAAAGTGGCCTTCGCCAATACCCAAGTCGGTGGCCAGCAGATACGCTCGAACACCTGGATGGCGAATTTCGTCACCAGCTACCGTTTCAGCCAGGATTCAGCGCTGAAGGGCTTCCGCACGGGAGCGACCGCTCGCTGGAAAGAAGCTCCCAGCTTAGGATACGCAGAGTCATCTCCCAATGTTTTTATAGCTGATCAGAAGCTGAAGGGACTGCCGGTCTTTTTCACGGACGTATTCTTCACCTATGGACGCG
>JAJFLS010000269.1 GCA_021772595.1 Opitutales bacterium | reverse complement strand
TAACTGTATTTTATTTTTGTTTATTATGTTTGCGGCCGATCTCCGCGCGGCCTTGTGAAATTCCCCGTGGCGGCTCGGTTATCGGCCGCCACCTCAAATTTGAATTTATGAAACAACTAAAACTGATTCTCGCCCTCGTCGTCGCGACGTCGCTGTTCGCTAGCGGTCTCGCCGCGAAACGGCCAAATGTCATCGTCGTCATGACTGACGACCAAGGATACGGAGAATTATCCGTGCACGGAAATCCGATCCTGAAAACGCCAAACCTCGATAAGCTGCACGCTCAAAGCTTGCGCCTGACTGATTTCCACGTGGCACCCATGTGTACGCCGACGCGCGGCCAGTTGCTTACCGGCGTGGATGCTGCGCGTAATGCGGCAATCAATGTCAGCGCGGGTCGGACACTGCTTCGGGCGAGCCTTCCGACCATGGCGGATTTCTTTAAGGAGAACGGTTATCGGACGGGCATCTTCGGCAAGTGGCATTTGGGCGACAACTATCCTTTCCGTCCTCAGGACCGAGGATTCGAAGAGACGCTTTGGTTTCCATCGTCGCATATAAACGCGGTTCCGGATTGGTGGAACAACGACTACTTCGACGACACGTTTATGGTGAACGGCAAGCGAAAGGTCATGCCTGGCTACTGTACCGACGTGTATTTCGAGGAAGCGATGAAGTGGATGAAAAAGCAGTCTGAGTCTGGTGAATCCTTTTTCACCTACATCCCGACAAACGCGCCCCATGGTCCGCATTGGTCGCCGAAGAAGGAACTGAATCAAGCCAGAAAGGCGATCGAAGGAAAGGCGCTCCCGCAAATCGGTGAAGGCAGTCGGGAATCATTCGCTGGATACTTGGGAATGATTCTCAACGTCGACAACAACATGGGCCGACTGATGGAATTCTTGGATACGGAAGGTCTCGCTGAAGACACCATCCTGATATTCCAGACCGACAACGGTAGCACTTTTGGCTTCCGCTACTTCAATGCAGGGATGCGCGGCCGCAAAACCGAGCTTTGGGAGGGTGGCCATCGCGTTCCGTTCTTCCTGCGCTGGCCTGGAGGGAATCTCGGCGCCCCGCGCGACATCGCAGGCGTAACGCAAGTCCAAGATGTATTGCCGACTTTGATGGATCTTTGCGGTTTGGCTCCGACTCAAGCTCCCAAGTTTGACGGGATCAGTCTCGCGTCGGCGTTTAGGGGCCATTCAGCCCAGGCTCCGAAAGACCGGATGGTCGTCATCAACTACAGCCGCATGCCCTTCGGTTTCGAGTTTCCATCGCCGGAGGCTCCGTCGGTCATGTATCGCGAAGGTGCCGGCGTGTTGTGGAATAAATGGCGCCTGCTTAACGACAAAGAACTATACAATCTCGAAAACGATCCGGGACAGAAAACCAACGTCATCGACAAACACACGAAGGTGGCTGCCAAGATGAGCGCTCATCTGGATGATTGGTGGAGCGAAGTAGAAGGCATCGCCAATGAACCGCAGCCGGTGATCATCGGTCATGAGGCTGAGAATCCCTCCATGTTAACCGCTTGCGAATGGCTAGATGTGTTCGTGGATCAGCAGGGCCAGATTCGTCGTGGCGTGGAAAAGAATGGTTGGTGGGAATTGGAGGTTGCGGAAGCGGGAACGTATGAGTTCGAGCTGCGCCGCTGGCCGCGTGAGGCGGATACGGCGATCGTCGAAGGCTTACCTGCTATTCAATTGACGGCGGGAGATCGCGGTCCCGGAGCGGCACTACCTATTAAGTCTGCTCGAATTCAAATCGGTAGGGAATCGCAAAGCAAGCCGGTTAAGGCGTTGGACAAATCCGTTACGTTTACTTATGAATTAGAGGCGGGGCCAACACGGCTCTATACTTGGTTTGAGAAGAGCTCTCGCGTCGGGATTGCCGGAGCTTACTACGTTTATGTGAATAGGAAATGATGCGAATGATTTTTAACCGCGAATGAATGCTAATATACGCGAACTTTTTTGAAGACTACACGGTTGCCTAATTGTAGGAGCGGGTATACCCCGCGATATAGCCGATCAACATAACGAACAATGAGATTTATCGCGGGATAAACCGGCTCCTACATTGAGTTAATGAACACCCTCTAAAAATAATATCTGTGAAATCTGTGGTTAAGAAAACCGGCTAGATAATATCGATCTCAATCTAAATATGAAACGCTGCTATTCACTCCTAAAAACCTCGACGACTACGTTAGCCTTTTGTCTCTTCGCAGCGACTTGCTACGCGGAATCGCCGCCTTTGAATATTCTGCTTTTTACGGCGGATGATCTGCATCGCGACTCACTTGGCTGCTATGGTGGAACAGTCGAAGACATCTCGCCGAACTTGGATCGTTTCGCACGCAACGGGCTTCAGTTCAACAACGCTCATGTGAATACCGCCATTTGTTCGCCGAGTCGCAAGATCCTGGCGAGCGGCCTATACGGATTCAATAGCGGCTCGATGGGTTTTATGCCGGTTCGCGAATCGATCATCACGATTCAGGAGACTCTCGGCGCCGCCGGATATATGACCGGCGTGATCAGTAAGCAGCGACACTCGACTCCAAAGCTGTCTTACAAATGGGATTATGCGTTCGGTCGAAAAGATATGGGCGATGGCCGAAGTCCGAAGATTTACTACGAACGCAGCCTTGCCTTTTTCGAAAAGTGCAAGGAAGCAGGCAATCCATTCTATTTCATGGCAAACTCGGAGGATCCGCATTTGCCTTGGTACGATCCGGAGATTGGTGCGATAAGGGGCTCGGAGGTTCCGTCGCGTTTGTATTCGCCTGAAGAG
>JAJFLS010000268.1 GCA_021772595.1 Opitutales bacterium | reverse complement strand
CCGCAAATTCTTGAAACTCGGATTGGCTGGCATGGCCCTGCCACCGCTTGCTTCGTTGCTTAGATCGCAAAATATAGCCCGCCCAGCCGCAACGGGCAAACCCGCTCGACTGGTCACGATCTTTTTCCCGAATGGCGTTTCGCTTCCGCCTGAGGGACATAGCAGTTTTAACGACTGGCACTGGTTCCCGCATAATCCCGGATCAGATTATGTGATGACGAAAACGCTCCAGTCGCTCGCCGGGCTTCGCGACGATATTTCGATCTTGTCCGGTTTTTCTCATCCGAATCTACGCTCGAATATCACGCATTCCTGTAGCGCTCAGTTCCTTACAGGCGAGGACCAGTCGAAGGGCTACAAGAATTCAATAAGCTACGATCAGGTGTACGCCGGAAAGATCGACGGCGCGACGCGATACTCGTCAATCGCATTGTCCACGAACGGCGGCACGGGCAGTGTGGGTCGTCCCGCGACCATTTCTGTCAACCGTGATGGCGCCCTGCTTCCTTCCATGTCGGATCCGAAGCAGATCTTCGACCGCCTGTTTGTTGTTGACGAGCGTGGGGCGGAAGAACGCGCGCGGGCGATCGCTCGCGACCGCAGCATTCTGGATCGAGTGAGTTCAAGATTGTCGCGGTTGAATGGCACGCTCGCCGCAGAGGACCGGGATCACCTCGATGCTTATTTAACGGCCACCCGATCATTGGAAAGGCAACTCGGGCGCGCCAACGATTGGCTGAACGTTCCGAAACCCGAAGTCGACCCTGGGTTATTTGATTTCAATGCTGAGCCAACGCGCGAACTCGGAACGAACTATCTGCGTACGATGTTCGATCTCATCCACATGGCGCTTCTCACCGATTCCACACGCGTCGTGACTTATCAAACCGCTATGGAAAACGCCGGCGGTCGAGGCAACAAGCTTCCGTACGCAGCAGGACTTTCGATGCATCATCACCAGCTCAGCCATAGCGCGGCGCGAGATGAAGGTGGCTGGGAGCGTTGGGCGAAATACGACCAGTATCTGGCCGAACGTTTCTCAGAGTTATTGACGAAAATGGCTCAAACGCCCGATCCGCTGGCTGAAGGCAGCCTGCTGGACAATACGATCGTGTTATACGGATGTGGCACCAGTAAGACGCATATAGGCAGAAACTATCCGCTGGTTCTCGCCGGCGGTAAGAATCTCGGTCTGAAGCATGGCGCATTCCATCGATTCGAAGAAGAGCGTCCATTCAACGACCTGCTATTGACACTCTTGCAACGTACTGGCGTAGAAACAGAGAGCTTCGGAGACAGCGAAGGAACCGTCGACCAGATCCTGGTCTAAGGCGCTAACTCATTGGAGATTGAGGGGGTGTCCAATAAGTCTGTTTCTTCGGAGCCTCTTACTCCAGTTATTCGGCCTTCATCCTGGTGACACGGACATCGTCCAGCTCGATAATTTTGCCTACGGTGGCGAATCCGAAATCGGATTTTGTTGGATGACCAATACCGGGTGACCGAAAGGACCCGATACTCTCTTCGTCAATCATTACTTCAATCTGATCGCCTATCAAAACAATGCGGGCTTTATACCACTGCTTCGGATCAAGCGATTTAGGGATCAGTTTATCCAATAAATAGCGGTCTGTTGTTCTGCCTGAGTCGAGAAACGCTTGGTACAGATCCTTGCGAAAGGCCCCGTCGTGATCGTCCGAAATCCTCACCTGAGAGGGCGAAAAGGAAACGCGGCAGATATGCCCAGCATGCGCTTTCTCGTAGTTTTCATCGTTGATTACAAGATGGAGACCCTCGCCATCGGTCAGACGAAAAGAAAACTCGAAAACGGCATTGAGAAAAGCGAGCGGAACGCGGGATATCGTATTGTGTTTCCGCTCCGGCTCTTCATGCCCGACAAGCCGTCCGTCTTCAATTGAGAACGAAGGTACGATAATGCGCCAACGGTCGCCCAATTCGGATCGCTCGAATGAATCTTCAAATACAACAATGTTGTCACTTTCAGCGGATTCGGTGACAGCGGTAACCCCACAGAAAGCCGATAACCCGAGCGCTGTATTTATAATAGTTCTACTTGATCTTTTCATTTTCTTATATGACTGACAACATGTTCCCATGTCATCTTTCTGATACTCCTACTCTTCGATTTGAAACCCCTTTCCTTACTATTCGGAGTTCACCGCCTGAACGAGGGCTACAATGTAGCCGTGGGAGAATGAATATCCCAGTTTCCTGGCGTTTTCGCCGGTCATACTGGGGCTATGATCCGATACCAATGTGCCCGTGTAATTCACCTCTTTATAGGCGCGCATGGCTTCCAGCATGTCGACATCACCTTCATCAATGAACGTCTCTTCGTAGCGGGGCACATGTCCACGAACATTGCGAAAATGTACATGGTGAATTTTTCCCCGCCCACCGATTCTGCGTATCGCATCAATCACATCTACACCCATCTCAGTGACCGTGCCTTGACAGAAGGTAAATCCGTTAGCTGGGCTGTCCACAGCATCTAAAAATGCTTCGATCTCGTCTGTATTGGTAAGAACTCTAGAAATCCCTCGCATTTCCTTAACAGGGGGATCCTTTGGATGAACCGACATCTTCACTCCGGCTTCTTCGGCCGTTCTCATTACATTTCCACAAAAATAAAGCAGTCGATCCCACAACTCTTCTCTCGAGATGGTCCCCAATTCCGGGTAGGGAGGTAAATGACCATCTCGGCTGTAGTCAAAAGCCTTGTAGGATGCTCCTCCCCGACCTTCTTTTTCATAATATCCATAGCCTGGACCATGGGGTTTAAAATCCGGAGACCAGCGCCACTCCAACATCTGAATTCCCTGCTTTCCAGCGGCAATGATACTTCTCTGAATATTGCGAATCCACAGATCCCGGTCTGGCTTAGCAAGCATAGGGCTCATCAACCAGGCAATGGGAATCATCAGGGAATAAAGCTCCAGATCAAACTTCCGGCAACGCTCCTGAACCAGTTCAATATCAGTCTCCGTCCAATAACCCTTATTGTCCCGATCTACCCAATCAGTGCTCCCGAGCACTACCCAATCGCATCCCATTTGCGCTAGCCAGGCCAAGGTAGGATCGTCCACTGAACTGACGCTCTCCGAGAGTTTAGGAGACCAATAATCCTTGGTGCCTTTCCTCGCGGCAAAACTGGCCGTCTTTGGCGATAAGGTATAGGCTGCAGCACCGAGCGCGGTGCCCGCCGTACACTTCAAAAAATTACGGCGATTGATTGATTCAGGCAATGTTCCAATGTGTACTTTTTTCATATTCGTCATGTGTTTATAAAATAACCTGATTGCGTCGTACAAAGCAGCCGTTTAAAGACTGGCAATATTATCAACCCTGATCACTAAATCTGGTTTGGTCTAGACCGAAATATACCTTTCCACTCGAACCAGCGAAAGGATCCCCTATGACCCCCTTGGTCGTTGGATTTGGTCGATCAGTTTCTCGTTGAGCACGGTATCCCAAAGGATGATACATGGATCGAGATATCTGATGGAGTATCGAAGCAGGGGACGAACGACATTGTTGTTTATTGACCTCAACCGAGCGTTTGCCTCCCACACACGGTATCGAAGAACAATTTTGCCGGACCTATCCTGTATTCACGGGATACTAAATTGAGTGATTTAGAGTATCGTTCAGTTCTTGTTTGAATCGAATCCCTGGAATGTAGATTCCTTTCTCGATGAGCTTGGTTCTATTCGTTGATCTACGTTTACTCCCCCATCTATATATGAAATTACAGAACAAGCTTATCATGCTCGCATCGGCGTTGTTTGCGGTAACGGGATTTGTTTCAGCGCAGCAGGAGGCTCAGCATGCGCGTGCTTTACCCTTCAGTGGAAGCTGGGGGGTTCGTATTCTTCTCCCGACGGCGTATGATAAAAGTAAGACGCCGGATGCTTCTGTGAATGCTGAAAACTTTGATATCGATGCGTTCATGAAACAAATCGACCAGTTGACTTCGATCAACCATGTCATGATCAATATTGGTCGAGGGCATCAAGCTAGTTGGTATTCTTCCCCCTATCCTGAAATGGCAGCCATCATGGGGGATGATTTATTTCCAAAGCGCGACTTTTTTGGCGAAATGGCGGATGCCCTAAAGTCCAGAGGTTTAAAAGTGTTGGTCTATTTCAGCGGCACCGGAATGGACCGGGGGTATCTTTTAGCTGAGCAAATGCAGACATGGAATGCTTACCTTGCTTCTGCTGGATTAACCCACCCTGAAGGAGTGGCTCAAATCATGGAGTACTATTCGCTGAAGTTCGGAGACAAAATTGATGGTTGGTGGGTTGATCGCGTCTCCCGTATACCGGATGAAGATAGAAAACGCTATGCGAGCGCTCTTCGTGCTGGAAATCCGAATGCCATGATAGCGATGCATAGGAAAGTTGGATATCCGATGGAGCAAGGCACTGCCTATTGTGATTATACAGCAGGGCACCCTGTTGCGATGATAAAACAGCCACCTTGGACCTTGGCCAATGTAGCCATGGTTGAAAATATTGAAGCGGGGCCGTGGATTAATCAAAGCGGAAAACCTGATGAAAATGAAGGTACCGCATTGGGAGCCATTTTTATGCCGTTTCAGGCAATGTGGAGAAATAGAGAGGCCGATTTCCCAACCGATCAAGCCATTGAATGGACCACACGGGTTATGGATGCAGGCGGAATCTACACCTGGGCGATTGCCCGCGAAGGAAATGGATTTGCAGCGCCTCAATTCAAGCAATTGGTCGAGATGAATGCTGCGATTGAACGTGGAGGCGGGATGAAGCGTCGTTGATTAAATCCTGCTGATAAGCCTCCTGGGAGGAAGAAAAAAGGGGGCCTTGATTTTGTAAGGTTACCGCGTGGCAAGCACGCTCCCACGCTTATTGGACAGTCTCTAAGCTGTGAGGTCCAACAGCAGATGGACGGTAGCGTTGTTGGTGATATGGCCGTCGAAAACGTGGCTGGATATCTTACCTGGAAAGCGCTCTCTGAACGAGGCTGTCTTGGTTGACAAAAAGTGGCATTGGGAATCTGGTTTGGGATGCACTTTTATCGTAGTCCCTCTCGTGCGTGGATCTTGGAATTCCGTCCCTTTGGCATCGTTATTGGCCTTATCTTTTTTTCAATTCAGCTGCAAACGGCATCGGCGGAATGGAAACGTCATGTCGTCTTTGAAGGCGCCAGCAATCAAACGGCGATTGCCGGGGACTTTACGAAGGATGGGCGACCGGATGTGATCACGAGTGCTGGAGGGAAGACTCGATTGTTTGTTGCGCCGGATTGGAAGGAGATTATTTTGGATGACACTGACGGTTATCGGTTTATCCATAGTGAGACTTGGGATATCGATGGTGACGGAGATTTGGATTATATCGGAGCGCGTTATCAACCTGGATTGATCGTTTGGTTGGAGCAACCGGATGATCCATTGAATGACAAGTGGCTGCTTCGCATCATTAGTGAGGATCTGAATGGGATTCACGGTGTGATCCAAGGAGATGTTGATGGCGATGGGCGACTTGATATCTTGGGGACGAGTGCTCAACCGGTTAAGACGAAGTATCCGGAATCCTTGGTTTGGCTGAGAGCACCGGCCAATCCGAAATCGAAGACGCGTTGGGATGCCTATTCATTTGCCGATCGCGATGCTCCAGGGCTCACGCATTACCTTGGTTTTGGTGATGTGAATGGCGACGGAAGACCGGATGCAGCCAGCGGGGCGAAGGGAAAACCGTCACCAAATGGGAACTATTTTGCTTGGTGGGAAGCTGGCAAAGATCCGCGAGAGGTTTGGAAGAAACATATGATCGCGGAGGGACAGATTGGTGCAACGAATGTGCATCCGGCGGATGTGAATCGCGACGACAAGGTGGATTTTGTGGCATCGAGAGGTCACGGGCAGGGCGTAGTTTGGTTCGAGGCTCCGGAGTGGAAAGAGCATGGGATTCACCCCACGCTGAAAGAGCCCCATAGTTTATTGGTTACGGATATGGATGGGGACGGAGATCTAGATGCCGCGACCTGCGCTTTTGGAGACAAAGAGGCTTGGTGGTTCGAAAACGACGGGCACGGTCGGTTCATGAACCATTTGGTCACGACCAATCAAGAGGCTTATGACATTAGGGCCTTTGATATGGATCTGGATGGAGATTTGGACCTGCTGATTGGCGGGCGCGGTTCGAACAATGTTGTTTGGTGTGAGAACCCTCGCTTATAAGGATTGTACAGGACTCTGTGCCTGCCAGTAATCATCCCTGATGGTTCGCTCCTCAGCAGAATCTTGGTACCTCTATTGGACTTTTTTGGATTCGGCTAGGGCGAAGGGGGCAAGAACACCTTCGTACATATGGAGTTCTCTATTGATTCAATCGCAGGGAAGGA
This sequence comes from Opitutales bacterium, assembly GCA_021772595.1. Classification (GTDB taxonomy): domain Bacteria; phylum Verrucomicrobiota; class Verrucomicrobiia; order Opitutales; family Opitutaceae; genus Pelagisphaera. Next base: position 3,383 of record JAJFLS010000268.1, on the reverse strand, counting down.
GTGGCAAAAAGGTGTGAGAGGACCGCCGTAATCAAAGTTGCTGCTCGCTTCGCCGAGGCCTTTGCAGGCATTGATCTAGTCGCGGTGGCAACTATCGTGTTCAGGTAGCTGAGATACTGGGTTAAACGCGCACATAGCTAGAACAGCCCCATATTTTAATACTAGGGCTGTCGCCATCTGCCTTTCCGAGAGATTCGAAGCTTCAATCGATCTTGATCTGCATGGGCCAGCCTGGTACCTCGAGGTCGATGGGGTTGCGCGTGTCAGGATCCATGGGGTGAATCTCTAAAGTGATCTCGCTTGCTTCCTTGTCGAAGAGGACCATGCCATAGCCAACGATGCCATCGGCTTTCGCGGTCAAGGTAAGCTTGTTGCCGAAGCGATCGTGGTAATTGCCGGTACCTTTCATGCCGGGGACCGCTCCGCCTTGCGGTGGCTCCTCCGGATCCCAAATGCGTCCCTGTCCCGAGCCGAAGGCAGGCAGCGAGTAGGACCAGGGGCCGTCGCCCCAGTCATCTATGCCTTGCTGTAGAATGGTCGCGTAGTGAAGATCTCCTGATATCATAACCGCTTGCGAGGGAATGATGGCCCGCAGCGCGTTGTCGCGCGGCGTCTGTGGCCAGCCATTGGAATCCATATCGCCGTAGTACGGCTTGTAATTGCCAACATTCACCAGGGACGACTGGTGCAAGACGGCTGCTAGTCGACCGGTTTGCTCGATTTCTTCCGCCCATTGGCGGACGAACGATTCCTGGGCTTCGCCCAAAAGATTCAAACCGGGCTGGTCTAGCGAGCGGGTATCGAAAGAGGGGTCCATGATTACCTCGAGAGTGGTGTTCGGTTTGTTGCCATGAGGGTCATTGACAGGCGCAGAAAGGGCATCCGTAGGAGGAGACTTGAACTTGCGATCCTCGAGAACGGCGAAGCTGACGCCACCGTAGTTCAAATCGGTGAAATAGGCCATGATACCGGAACCCCAGGGGCCTGGCTGGGCCGCATCGGGCAAGTGCCCCATTTGCATACGCTCAACGGCATTCGTCCACTTCGGGTGAAGATAGCCGCCGCCTTCGCGGTTGACGATCATACGGTTTCTTTCTTCCGCATTGCCGAAATTATAGGGAGCGCTCGGATTGAAGCCGAGTTCGCGTTTGGTCTTCATTCGTTTGCCGCCAGCACCCCAGAGGTCGGCCACATAGACATCGTGATCATCGGTGAGGATGATCGAAGGACGGTCTTTCAGCAGGTCGCGAAAGGTCAGGCCGAATTTCCGCCACTTGGGCAGGTAGTTTGCCAGAGCGGGCAGCACATCGCTTTCATCGTGGGCATGAATTGTTTCGCCGCCTGCATTGGTTTGGTAGAGCTGATCGCCAGCGAAAAATAGTAAGTCTGGATCTTGTTCGATCATTTGCCTGACGGCTTTTCGATAGGGAAAGCGATTGTCGTTCACGCAAGAAATCGCCATTAGTTTCAGGACTCGTTTATCGACCGGTTCCGCCCGAATTGTCCCCTCGATCAAAGTCGAGCCGCAGACAACTCGATAAACCCGGTTCGTATCCGAGTCCCAATTATCGATTCGAAAGGCAGCCATCGCCGTCAGGGGCTCAACCTCTTCTGAGGCGACAATCGTCCAAGAATTGCCGGACTTCAACTCAAGGCTGGCAGTCGCGGTAGCGGGCACCATCGGGTCGAGATCTGTGTGAGCAGTCAGTTTCAGCGTGTTATTGGCCAGACAATATTGAGTCCAAAGTAGGAAAACGGAGTCGTCTTCAGCGCTAGCGGACTTTAGGGTGGCGATACCGGTTGCGGCACACGCCACTGCGAGAAGGGATAGTAGAGTACGCTTCATACTAAGGATAATACGGGCCATAGAATGAAGCGGTCGAACACGAAATCGTGAATTGCGAGGGACAAGGAGTAGGCTTTGAGCAACTCCCTCCCGCCTAAATGAACATTTCGCCAGAGGACACCCCGCTACGACGAGCAATCACATTATGGATTACCGGAAGCTACTAGTAGAGGTCGGCGAAATCGCTGCTAGCTTTTCCAATCCTCCTTGTATTGAGGCTTGATGAACGCTTCTGTCTCCGGCGCTCCCGGGCATTTCATTTGCTAGCAATCGAAGGTGAGTCGTTTGCCTGTGGGACAGGGACAAGGAGTAAGCTCATTCCCCTCTTCTCACTCGAGCTTGCGTCTACTCTCTCATCCGGGCTATTTCAAATTTTCCAGATAGACGATGAGATCGCGGAATTCTTCGATAGACATTGATTGCGGCAGGCCGTCGGGCATGAGCGAATTTTCCATCGCTCCCCAAGTGTCGATTTGTTCAGTCGGATAGCTGCGCTCGTTTCCGTCGAGCATAACCATTTGGATACCATTTCGCTCTTGATCGATCTCGCGTCCATAGTGGCTAGAACCGTCTTTGAGTTTCACGAACCAGCCTTGGTACTCCGGAGCGATGGTATCGCTGGGTCGTACGATGGAATGTATGAGAACGTCGCGACTCGCGGCGGCGCCGATGTGCGAGAGGTCGGGCCCGAGCGGAAGCGCCATGAACCCAGATCCATAGCCAACACCTAGCTTATGGCCTCGGCCCTCGGCCGTGTGACAGCTGCTGCAGGCGAGTTGTTGCGAGAAGAAAACGCGGCGCCCAGCCTCGGGGTCACCTCCGGTTTCAAGCAAGAGCTGCCAGCCCTCTAGCGTGTCGGGACGGACGGTTTTTTCCGGATCCGCAAGAAATTCTAGTTGGCTACGCAGTCTGCTCTCCTTCGGGACTTCCTGAGAATCGTTTAGCATGTGTAGTGTTTTTTCAATGACGGTGGAATTCTCTCTCAGCCCTCGCAGGGAACGGGCTGTTTCGAGCTGAATATCGGGCTCAGGGTCGTCTAGTAGCGAGGCGAGCGATGGGTGGGGCCTGCCCGCTAATGCAGCAATCGCCTCGGTTCGGATCGACGTGTCTCTGGATTGATCCTCGGCGAGTTGCAGCAGAATAGAATGCGACTCGGGATGGGGACTATCTGTGAGTCGTCGAATGGCCTCCACGCTTAGCTCAGAGTCAGGGTCTAGAGCAGACTCTTGCAGCAGCTTATGGTTGGCCGGGCTTTCGAGGTTCTGTAACAGTCGTATTGAAAGCGATCGAAGGACCGCGGGTCGGTTTGGATCGCGTGCTAGATGCTCGATGAAGCCGGCATCGATTTTCCGTTCCCTTCGATAAGTAGGGGTTTTATCATCAGGACTGACAATCATCGGATTTTGCAAAATTTGCGCGGTAGCCAGCCATGTCTGGAAAAAGGCTTCGTCCCTTCCGGGCTTGGAAGCTGCTTCGCCGATAGATTCGGATAGGGAACGGAGCTCCTTCTCACCAGCCCATTGCATGGCTATGCGGG
>JAJFLS010000267.1 GCA_021772595.1 Opitutales bacterium | reverse complement strand
ACCTTGCCGATCCCCACAATCAGCGCCGTGCTCGGCAAATTCCTGGCGGCCTGGGCGTTCATCGGAATCGCGATCGCTATGACCTTCTCGCTGGCGCTCACCACCGGCTATCTCGGCAATCCAGATTGGGGCATCCTCTTTTCGGGATATTTCGGCTCGGTTCTAATGGCCGCGACTTACCTCTCGATCAGCTCCGTTTGTTCGGCCCTCACCAAAAACCAAGTGATCGCGTTCGTCATAAGCGTTCTCCTTTGCTTCCTAGCTACGCTCTTTGGATCGCAGATCTTGTTGGCGCTGTTGGAGAACATCGCGTCGCCTGCAATGCTAGATTTCCTGGGGAACTTCAGCTTCCTCGCTCACTTTGAAACAATGACCCGAGGACTGATCGAGCTGAGCGCGATTTCGTTTTTCGCCGCGTTTACCATAGCCTGCCTCGCGATCAATGTAGTCGTGCTGGAAAACTAGATACGAGGAGAACACAGACATGAAAATCAGTAAGAAAATCCACGCCACGCTTCTCATTCTCATCAACTTCCTGCTGCTCCACTACGTCCTATCGTCGATCCCTCTTCGATTCGACCTGACAGCGGAAAACACCTTCACGCTTTCGGACAGCACAAAGACGCTGCTCTCGAAAGTTGAAGAGCCGATTCGCTTCGATTTCTACCGGACGGAATCCGTCGAAGGACTCTCCCCGCAGATCAAGATGCACATCCAGAATTTCGGCGACCGCGTCGAACAGATGCTTCGCCAATTCGATCGCGCTGCCGACGGGAAGATCTTCCTCGACTCGATCGACCCAAAACCTGACACGCCCGAAGAGGAGAATGCGATCGCCGCCGGTATCCACGGTCAAGGCCTGCCCAACGGTGACAGTATTTTCCTCGGTCTCGTCATCAGCCAGGGAGATTCCGAGCACGTCATCCCGTTCTTCGATTGGAACAAGGAAAGCTTCATCGAATACGATATCGCCAAAGCGATTTTCGAAGCGCAGCAACTCGCCAAGCCAAAGCTCGGGCTCATCACGAGCCTTCCGCTGAAAGCGCCGCCCTATCCCACGATGCCAGGCCAACCGCCACAGGAAGACCAGTACATCATCAGCCAGCTAGAAACCACCTTCAACGTGGAGCTCATCGAAGTCTCCGCGACGGAATTGCCCAAGGATCTGGACATGCTCGCGATCATTCATCCCATCGGCCTTTCCGAAGGGTTGCTCTTCGACATCGACCAGCTCGCCCTCTCCGGCAAGCCGATGTTCGTCGCGGTCGATCCTTCCTCCCTGTTCTTCCGCAGCCAACAACAACAGCAGCAAGGCATGATGGGGCGGCCCAATCCAAACACTTCCAGCGATTTCGAACGCCTGTTCTCGACATGGGGAATCGAATACGCGGCGAGCGAAGCGATTGGAGACGCCAACATCGCTTACACGCAACAAGGCTCTATCCAGCCAGCCTGGCTCATCTTCCGAGATGAAAACATGAGCGAGGATTTTCTGCCGGCCGCGGAACTCAATGCGGTTCTTCTTCTAGAAGCGGGCAGCTTGAAACTGAGCGAAGAGTCGGAGCTCACCTTGGAACCGATATTCCAAACCTCGGTTGGCGCCGGCACCATCAATGGAATGATGCTTCAATTCGCGCAGCAAGGATCCTTGCTGAACCAACTTCAAGCGACTGGCGAAAAGCAAACGATCGCCGGAATGCTTCGAGGGGAATTCACGACCGCCTTCCCCGATGGCAAACCGCAGGCGCCCGACGCTGAAACGAACACTGAAGCGCCCGAGCAGCTCTACACCGGCCAAGGCAACGTATTCATCATAGCCGATACCGACTGGACGCTCGATCAATTCTCGATCCAGCGCCAGAACTTCCTCGGCATGGTGAACATTCAACCGATTAACGATAACCTCGCCATGGGAACGAATGTCATCGAGTTCCTCGGCGGCAGCAAGGACCTGATCGGCATTCGAAGCAAAGGCACCGAGTCTAGAGGCTTCGATCGCGTTCAAGCCCTTGAGGTCGAAGCTCAGAAGCAATACCAGATCAAACTCCAGGAAGTTGAAAATCGAATCTCCGAGATGAACCAGGAGATCCAAACACTTGTCAGCCAGCAGCAAGGCACCGGATTGATCGTCGCTAGTCCGGAACTCTCGGATGCGTTGCAGAAACTCAGAGAAAACGAAGCGAACCTCCGAGCAGAACGCCGCGTCATCCGCCGCGAACTCCGCAAAGACATCAACGCTCTTAAATGGAAACTGGTGTCTCTGAATATAGGATACTCCCCCATCGGACTCGCTCTCTTCGGCTTGCTCTTCTACCGAATGCGCAAAAATAAAGCTCTATAGTAGACTACCATGACTTTGAAAAATTTATACATCAGCGCAGGAATCCTAGCGATTCTCGCGATCATCACCAACTTCCTCAACAGCTCTGACAACGCTGTTTTGCTGGACGAACGTGTCGGCACAAAAATCGTCGAGAAATCGCTTCTGCGCGATACCTCGAAGATCGTTATCGATACCGAAGGCCAAATCCTCACGTTGACCAGCAATGAGGAAAAGAACGCCTGGTTCCTGAAAGAGAAGCACAGCCTGCCTATCAGCATCCAACGTATTTCGAGTTTCGTGGATTCGGTCACGGAAGGACAAATACAGCGCCTCGTAAGCGAGAATCCCGACCGCATCGCAACGCTCGGATTCGACGCGGGCAGCAGTATCCAGTTTCTCGATGGCGCAGACGAGGAAATCGCAGCCTTCGATCTTGGGAAGCTGACCGAAAACCAGCGCCAGATCTTCCGCTACAGCGGCGAAGAAAAAGCGTTCCTCGTCAACACGACCTTCAGCATCGACTCGAACCTCGACTCGTGGCTCGAAAAGTCGCTCGTTTCTCTCGAAGCGGATGATGTCAGGTCGATCGAAGCGGAGCTTGAGAACGGCGACACCCTCACAACGTCACGCGAAAACTCCGACTCGGACTGGCAAAGCGATTCGCTCCCCGAAGGCAAGATTCTCAATCAAACCGCCGTCGGCCAAATCGCAAATCGCCTCACCGGATTAAGCTTCACCGCGACTGCCGACAATGACGACGTAAACGTGACCGCCGCCCGCGAAAACAGCCACAGTATCAAACTGGCAATGAAGGACGGTAAAACCTTTACCTACACGATCGGGCGCCAGCCAGAAGTGGCCATCGAGAAGGAAGTCGAAAAAGAAGACGAAAACGGAGAAAAGACCACCGAGATGGAAGAGGAGGTGATCACTCCAGAAGGACCCGTCTATTTCTTCATAGCAGCGAACGACGCAAGTGATCCAGTAAATGGATACATGGATAAATCCGCTTTCGAAGCCAGCTCCTATCAATTCACCAGCTTGCCCAGCTCGCTCGACGCGCTCCTTTCCGACGCGCCAGAACCAGTCGAAGACAAACCCTCCCCGCTTCTCGAAACGCCAGAAGAATCTTCGCAATAGCAAAGCGATCGCGGAGCGGATCCCCGAGGCATTCCAAGCCAGCACCAGTATTCCCCAATTGTAGGAGCCTGTCATTGACCCCGACCTGTCGGTGGATTGCAGGCGATTTTTCTTCGCCGCAATCCAGGGAATCAATCGCCTGCAAGCAGGCTCCTACAGCGCGTAGGCTTTCATCAGGCGATCTACCGCTTGAGCTACGCGATCACGGTCTTCTAGCTCGAGACCGCTTAGGAGCGGCGACAGCGGCCCCATATCAGCGACGCCCGAAAGGGTGACCGCTTCGTGGAGAACGCGTATCGGATTTATGGAGTCGCGCAACAACTCCATCTCGACGTATTTCCGCCGAATGCCTTCCGCCGCTTCAAAGTCATTCGCAAGAATACACTCTAGCATTTGCTGAGAATATCGGGGCGTTAGACAAACGCACCCGGCAGTGAATCCTGCCAACCCGAATCCGCGCATGTGCTCGATGGCAGGCTGCTCCCCTATTCCGCTTACGATTCGCTTCGGATCGACGACATGGATAATCCGATTTAGGTACGGATCAAAACGAGCCTCTTCGCGACGGACCGCGTATTTCAAAAACGACACGAACCCTCCCGCGAACAGCTCCGCGATATCGTCCGGGTCCATGTAATTATCCTCCTTTATATACACAACGGCGGGCTTTCCAAACGCGTCTGCAAATCGCTTCACGCCTTCCGCGATTCCCTTGCTCGTCGCCAGTCCATTCATCGGCAAAATCATCGCAGTCGGGAAATCGCGGCCAGCCAGGATCTTCGCTTGATCCATGCAGAGACCATAGGTCGGGCCCACCGAAGGGATCAACCAAGTGTCGTCGCCCGCGATACGTTCGAGCATATCCAGCAACGACGAGTATTCGCTAAGACGGATGTGGTACAGATTCGCGTTTCCTCCATACAGCAATGTGGATACGCCGCCCGACTCAATGTGATTCACCAACTTGCGATTTTCCGCTTCATCAATCGCGAGATCCCGATCGCGCGCCAAAGGCGGCACTGCGAGCACCGACCTGCCAAGAAGCTCTGGAGAAAACGGTTTCGTAAACATAAGAAGCGAGGCGAGGTCCAATGCGGCCCGAAGACATTCGGATCTACGGCGCCGATTGAAGCCGCCCGTCCCCCGCGTTTCAAGCCAAAGAAGAACGACGCCAACAACCAGTCGACCGTTTAAATTACAACGTTGTAATTTAAACGGTCGGACCACGGGAGCGTCTTCTTTGCAGCAGAGCCATGCGATGGGCACATCCGGCTGTCGCCGCTGTCCAAATTTCAATTGTAATTGTAACTTAAGTCAGGCGTGCCATCGTCTTTTCCTTCACACCCTTAACTCGACCAAATCCTACCATGAAATTAGTTCCCAGCAGTCTTGCTATCGCATTTTTCGTTCTTCTCGCTTCCTTCTCCAACGCTGCTCTCAATGTCGGCGACGATGTCAGCTCGTTCGCGGCGAACGACGACTCGGGCAATCTTTGGAGCCTCCAAGATCATCTTGGGAAGAAGAACGTCGTCGTCTACTTCTATCCCGCCGCGATGACCGGCGGCTGCACCAAGCAAGCCTGCGCCTACCGCGACCAATCTGCGGAGTTGAACGACCTCGATGCCGTAGTGGTCGGAATCAGCGGCGACTCGGTCAACAACTTGAAACTCTTCAAGCAGGCCCACGGACTCAATTTCACGCTGCTCTCCGACATCAATGGCAATATCGCCTCGAAATTCGGCGTTGCCACGCGTGACGGCGGCTCAATCGAACGCGAGATCGAAGGAATGCTGCACACGCTCGCCCGCGGAATAACCACCGGTCGCTGGACCTTCGTGATCTCAAAAGACGGCAAGGTCGTCTACAAAGACGACGCCGTCAGCGCCACCGAGGATTCCAGCAACGTAATCGCTCAGCTCAAGACGCTCGCGAGCAAGTAGTCGCCAATTTTGTAGGAGCCTGTCATTGACCCCGACCCGTCGGTGGCTTGCAGGCGATTTCTCCGTTCGTTTCCCAGAAATCGACAATCGCCTGCAAGCAGGCTCCTACATTCGAAGGATCCCTCGCGTACGCGACCAGTCCACGGAAGCCTCTACATCTTTCGATAGATGTAGCTGAAGATCTGGGCCGATTTACTTTGATTGCCGGCAAGGCCGACGCGAACGCTGAAGTTGACGAACGACTCGTAGCTCTTGAGCTTGACCACGACTTTCTGATCTCCTGGCCCGCGGAATACGAACGTCACCACGTTCGATTTCTTCATCACTTCGTCAACCAGTGTGTAGTCCAAACCGGGTAGGTTCTTCTTAACGGTCTCGCCCAAAACGTTGAAATCCTCGTTCAAGCGGACATTCCAATTGCCGGTCAGGACATTGTATTTCGCCTGCTGGATCCGTTTCAAAGTTTCCTCTTCGCTATTGCCCGCGCTCACCAACTGCGTCGTTCCCAAAGCGAAAATAAAAGCCAAACACAGTCGATTAAAAGTCATCAAATTCATCCTCATGTTCGGAAACCTACGAGCCGCGATTCGCTTGTCAACTTGGCAAAAAACCTAGGGGACCTGGGGAATTCGGCCTATAAAACACCCGCAACCTATTGATTGCCTGTCACTAAAAGCCGAACGATCGCCCAATTAGCGACGCTTCTATTAACCCGATTCAATCAGCCCAAGGCATTCTTGACCGCATCCGAAGCGATACGCATGTCCAGAGCTGACCCATGCTCTTTCTTCAAAGCCGCCATCACTTTCCCCATGTCCTTCATCGAAGTCGCAGAGGTCGTTTCGATCGCCTGGGACACGATTTTAGGATAGGAATTCGCCTCGAGCTTCGCGGGCAAAAGCGCTTTCAGCAAATCCGCGCACGCTTGGAGCTCGGACGCCTGTTCCTGGCGCTCGGCTTTCGCGAATGCTTCCGCGGATTCCTGGAATTTCCCCGACTCCTTTTCGACTACCGCCAGCATTTTCGCATCATCGAAATCCTGGTTCGCGCGGACCTCTCCCTCTTGAATCGCGGCCAGAGCGGCCCCGTAGGCTTGAGTCCGAACCGCATCCCGATCGATACGCGCTTTTTGGTGAAGTTGCTTAAGCTGGTCTTTCATCGACCTCACATACTCCGACGCATGTTCGAGAAAGCAACAAGCGAATCACCAGAAAATGTTGGGAGGGAAGACCCGCCCGGCCCTCCAATATTTCTCCCGTCGCGGAGGACCGAGCCCTTCGACCGATCTCAGGATCTTCGACCGATCCTCCCTGCCAACGCTCCTCCACAGGTTACCTCACAGATACCGCGTCCGCTCCGGGAAAATCCGTCGGTATCGGCTGCGTCACCTGGCCCGTAGCCGCCCATTCCGTGCCTCTCTGAAGCGTCACGATAAATCCGACGCAATTCAGCGAGCTAACCGATTCATCGTCGTTCTTGTTGCAATGCCCTAGCGTGTTGTGAAAAACGCGGCCCTTGCCGTATCGGATGTCCATCAGCATTGGCTCGTGATTCTCGGTGCCCTTGGAGACTTTTGTCAGGTCCGCCTTTGCCGTGGCCAAAACCGTAACATTCTGAGCCGGCCCGCGAAGGCGGCTATAGATTTCGTCATTCGGGTGCAGCCATTTTTCGGGCAAACCCTTCATAATCGGATGCTCCGGAGCGCGAGAGACGATTTCGAAATCGTGCTTAGGCGGGTGCATCGCCGAGCCGGGGGTGTTCAGCAGTTTGGCCCCGCCTTCAAACCAATGGATCTTGGGGCCGAAATCATTGCCGCGACCTCCCCAGCCGCCCACGCCGATCATCAAATTAAACGCCTCCCAATCCGCAAACGAGTTATCCGTCGCGTGCACCACAACCAGGCCGCCCCCATCATTCACAAATCGCTTGAACGCCGCTTTCGTAGCTTCCGCCCAACCATCGCCCTCGTAATCCAACACCACCACGTCGATCCCGTCGAAGCTCGGAGCAAAATCGGACATGTCCTCCCCTTGAGCGGGCGAGACGACTTTAACCACGTCAAAGGACTCCACCGCGTTCAGATGCTTTTCCATCAACGCGCTGCTGAGTTCCCAATCGTGATATTTGCTGCTCTGCCCAGTGAGCAGCATCACTTTAACGTTGGATTCGCTCGTTTTCATCGAACAAGAACAGAGAGTCAGGCCAACGAGAAACGCAACGGCGATACGTGTCAGCAGATTGGAATTCGGAAAGCTTCGCTTCATATTTCGGGATCGATTGGGGTTCTCAAGATGCAGCGAAAACTATCTCTGCAGTCACGGGGAACGCAATACGAGAATGAACTCGCCGCGAGATTCTAAAAACATGCAGGAGCCTGCTTGCAGGCGATAACCAGAGAGTCAATCAATCGCCTGCAAGCAGGCTCCTACGAAACGATCCACACCTAGAACGGCCGCTTCGATTTGGCCGAGAAATGAAAATTCTTCCTGCCCAACGAATACTCCAGCTCCGTCTCCGAGCAATGGAGACAAAGCCGCTTGATTCCCTTCGTCCGGGCGAACTGCTTGTTCTTCTGAAAATCGCCATAAGTCCGGTCTCCCACTATCGGAACGCCACGCTTGGCGGCCTGGATTCGCAACTGATGCGTCCGCCCCGTCAAAGGCATCAGCGTGAGCAGGCTCAGCAGCGGAGTCCCCGGAATCACGGTCGAGCGGACTAGCCGAGTCTCGGCATTCAAGCCGCCGCCCGAACTCGCTCGCACGCCTCCCTCGGCTCGCTTCACCGTCAAGCGATCTTTCCAAATCGGAGGCCCGCGACGCGTCGCTCCAAAAACGAGCGCCTCGTACACTTTTCTAACTCGTTTCCCCTCAAACGCCTCCAAGACCAAGGTTCTCACCTCCGGATTCGCAGTCATCAACAGCAAGCCCGATGTCGCCGAATCCAGTCGATTCAGCAAGTACACAAGCGTCTCGTCGCCCGGCTCCCGCTCCACCCGGTACGCTTGCTCATCCGAATCGTAAGAAGCCGCCAGCAGAGCCTTTCCAAAATCGCTGCCCCGATTCGGATGGGACATCAGACCGGCCGGCTTTTCAACCGCCATCAGACCGTTCTCGTCGCAGGCGCCCAGCCCAACTCCCTTCGCCCAAGGAAACCGCTTCGCTTTCGATAATTCGTTCACCAATCGCGACCCAACCGTATCTCGAAGATCCTGACAATCATAACCTATGGGACTGTTGAATAAGTCAAAATTTGCACGATTACCGAATCGTAGGAGCGGGTTTATCCCTCGATAACTCTCATTCTCTTGTAGATCGGCAATATCGCGGGATTAACCCGCTCCTACGCCGACTTATTGAACAGCCTCGAACGACCAAACGCGATCCGCCTCACTTCCTATCGGCACCGCTGGTATCGAAATTATAATCACACTCCATACCGCGTTCGCCCGCCCATCCGCTAAATCAGAGAAATTTGATAATTGCTAGCTTGGCTATCACGAAACCATCGCTAATCTACAAAACCATGACAACTCCCACGGAGCTACCCGCAGGACTCCAAGATATCGCTCGGGATATTCTCAAGATCGATCTCGAAGACGACGACGCTTCGCTAGAGAATCTCTCCACGTCCGATCTCCGAAACGCCCTCAAATCCGCTTACGAATTGGGCAACCATCACCTGCAACGAGATGGGATCGAGGCCACGCTCCTGTTTTGGCAACTGATGGAATCCCTCCCGGATCACGTCTTTTTCAAAGACCTCAACAGCCGCTTCACCTGCATCAACCATTCCCTCGCCCATTTTTTTGGGCTCGAACACCCAGACGAAGCTGTCGGCAAAAGCGACTTCGACTTTTTCAAGTCGGAATTCGCCTCCATCAAGTTCGAATCCGAACAAGATGTCATCTGCTCCGAGCAAGGCTATTACTTTCGCGAAGAACGCGATATCCAAAGCGACGGCAGCGAAAAATGGGTGCTCACGACCAAACTGCCTTTGTACGACTACGATGGCCAAGTTTGCGGCACCTTCGGACTTGCGCGCGACATCACCGCCCGCAAATACGCCGAAATCGAACTCGACCGCCAACGCAAACTCCTCGAGACGATCATTCAGATTCTTCCTTGCCGCATCTTCGTGCGCGACGCCAATGACAAATTCCTGTTGATCAACGAGGAGTACCGCCGCGCTTTCGATCTCGACACGCGCGAATTGGCCATCGGTAAGAAGCTGACCGACATCCGCGACAACGAAGACACCCGAGCCATTATGAAGCAGGACGTCGAGATCCTGAGCACCGGCAAACCCATCTACAATCAGCTCGAACACAACGATACTCTGCTCGGCAAAGATCGTTGGGTCCTCACATCGAAAGTGCCTCTCATCGACAATGAAGGCGAACCCGAGGGAATCGTCGGAATGATCTTCGACATAACCGACCAAAAGAAGCTCGAAGTTCAGGCCAAAGCCGCAAGCAAAGAACTCGCCGCGAAGAACCTGCAATTTGAGACCGAACTTCTCGTCGCTCGCCAGCTCCAAGAGCAACTTATGTCGATGGGCTTCGACAACCAACCCATTTACACGCTTGCAGGGAGCCAGTGGCGGCTCGAAGCAAGCTACCTCTACGCCCCCAGCCACCATCTCGCGGGCGATTTCTTTTACCTCATCCCAATCGCCGAAAACCAGCTCGGGATCCTCGTTTGCGACGTAATGGGCCACGGCATCAAAGCCGCGCTCGTCACCATGCTCATTCGCGGCCTAATGCTCGAAACCCCCGTTCTTCTCGGCGAGCCGGACAAGGTTCTCAAGCATCTCAATGACAACCTAGTCACCCTCGCCGAAGACCCGGAATTTCCGCGGTTCGTGACCGCGCTCTACACCGTCATCGACCTGGACCAAGGCGAAGTCAAAATCGCCAACGCAGGCCATCCCGCTCCCATTTGGAGAGTGCAGGACAACACCGGCACGCATTTCGAACTCTGTCCCATCGACGATATCGGCCCCGCATTGGGTCTCATCCCGGACGAGGTCTACAAAGGCAACCAATTCACCCTCACCGAAATGACAGAGATCTTGTTCTTTACCGACGGCATCATCGAACAAAAAACCAAGAACGGCGAAGAGTGGGGCGTCGAGAATCTCGAAGAAGCCGTGCTCGACCACGAGAGCGACGAACTGCCTGAACAGCTCAAAGCGATCTCGAAAGAACTCAAGCAATCCGCCGGAGCCGAAGAACTCTCCGACGACGTTTGCATAATCGCTGTCCGTCTCTCCACCGCTCAATAACCGACGGAAGCCGCGCGAACTTGCCCAGCCGTTCCTGTCCGCGTGTCTCCATCAATCAACATATTAAAATCCAGTTTCTCAATACTCTAACTTCAAAATGGTCACCGTAATTTCCCCTGCAAAAACTCTCGACTTCGATTCACCCTGCGCCTGCGCCGACTTCACCCGCCCCAGCTTCCTCGGGCAGTCCCGCGCGCTCATAAAAATTCTCCGGACCAAAACCGTCGACGAAATCAAGAAACTCATGTCGCTCAGCGACGCTCTCGCCCTTCTCAATGCCGCGCGATATAAAAAATGGACCGCCCCCGCCAAGCTCGGCCCCGCTGGACGGCCCGCCGCCTACGCCTTCATGGGCGACGTCTATCAAGGGCTGGATTTTTCGTCATTGAATTCTCGCGACAAAAAATACGCCCAAACTCGGCTTCGCATTCTCTCCGGACTCTACGGAATTCTCAAGCCGCTCGACCTCATCGCGCCGCACCGGCTTGAGATGGGCACATCCCTCGCCAACGATCACGGCCGTTCGCTGTACGCATTCTGGGGCGACACTCAAACGAAGTTCATCAATCGCGAAATCAAAAAACTGGAATCCCCAATATTGCTCAATCTAGCGTCGGACGAATATTTCAAATCCGTAAAGCCCAGCAAACTGAAAGCGAAAATCCTAACACCTCGATTCCTCGACTCAAACGACGGCAAGACCTACAAAGTCATGAGCTTCTACGCCAAACGGGCCCGCGGCGCGATGGCTCGCTGGATCATCAAAGAACGCATCGAAAGCCCCGAAGCCCTCCTCAGTTTCAGTCAAGACGGCTATCGCCACGACCCCAAACGCTCCGACGACAACACCATCGTCTTCACCCGATCCCACGCTTGATCCCACTTGGTCTAGCCAACTCTAGCCAACTCAATCCATGACTTTCATCCGGGACGGCGCCCGGACGCTACCAAACGCTATCCGCAACGATAATAATAGGTAGGGCTTCGGGCGCCGTCCCGAACCTTTCGATTGGATCAATCCGACGCGTTCCGAAGAATTTCAGCCACCCTACTCGCCCTCGCCGCAGATCGCTTCCGCGCACCGCATGCCATCCAAGGCTGCCGATACGATGCCGCCCGCATAACCGGCGCCCTCGCCGCATGGATACAAACCTTTCAAATCGACATGTTCCAGCGTATCCGGATTTCGGGGAATCCGAATCGGCGAACTCGTCCGCGTCTCGAACCCAACAAGATTCGCGTCCTGAGTCACGTAACCATTCATCGACTTCCCGAACACGCGCAAACCTCCCTGGATGCGCTCAGCAATGCCTTTCGGAAGTAACTCGTGAAGCGGCGCCGGAGTCAGCCCCGGAACATAGCTCGTGTCCGGCAAACTCCTAGAGTCGCGCTCCTTCAAAAAATCTCTCATTCGCTGCGACGGCGCCTTCTGCTTTCCGCCACCGGCCTCCGAAGCGATCATCTCCAGCCGTTTCTGAAACGCGACCCCAGCCAATGCGCCGTGCTCCGCCTGGAACTCCGCCGTGTCTTCCGGCTCGACCGTCACCACCATGCCGCTATTCGCGAAGGGCGAATCGCGCCGCGCCAAGGACATCCCATTGACGACCACTTCGTCATTCTCCGTCGCCGCTGGCACGATGAAACCACCCGGGCACATGCAAAACGAATGCACGCCGCGATCATCGATTTTCGTCGCCAAATTGTAGCTCGCCGCCGGCAACATCGCATGACGCTCAACACCGCGCTTATAGGAATATTGGATACTGTCGATCAACAGCTGAGGATGCTCGATTCGCACTCCCACCGCGAACGGCTTTTGCTCAAGCGCCACGTCTTCCCGAACCAGCATGCGATAGACATCGCGAGCACTATGACCCGTCGCAAGAATGACCGCTTCACCCAAAAACTCGCTTCCGTTATTCGTGACAACGCCACGCAGACGCCCTCCATCGGAATCTCGAATCAAGCCTTCCACACGCGTCTCGAAATGAACCTCGCCGCCACATTTCAATATCGTTTCGCGCATCGCTCGAACCACGTTTGGCAACAAATTCGAACCGATATGAGGATGGGCATCTATCAGAATTTCCACCGGCGCTCCATGCTCCACAAAAGTCTCGTAGACCTTGCGAACCGGTCCTCGCTTCTTCGCCCGCGTATACAGTTTTCCATCCGAATACGTACCCGCGCCGCCCTCACCAAAGCAATAGTTCGACTCCTCGATGATTCGGCCCTCCCTCAAAATCGGGGCCAAGTCGAAACGACGCGCGATCGCGTCCTTCCCACGCTCCAGCAATATCGGTTTCCATCCCAACTCGATGGCACGCAACGCCGCGAACATGCCTGCGGGACCCATCCCCACTATTACAATACGCTTGGCTGTACCTGGGACACTCGGGTAGTCGGGCACGTATACTTCCGCAGCCGGGAGAGCTCCATCCAGCGAAACGTCCAAGCGCATCTGGATTCTGATATCAGCCCGCCGCGCGTCGATCGATCGTTTTTGCAGACGAACCTCGCCGATTCTCGATTCGTCCACACCGAGCTTCTTCGCGGCTTCCGCTCGCCAAAGCGATTCGTTTTCCGAATCCTCAAGCGGGATGGTTATCGCAACAGTATGAC
Source organism: Opitutales bacterium (assembly GCA_021772595.1). Lineage (GTDB taxonomy): Bacteria > Verrucomicrobiota > Verrucomicrobiia > Opitutales > Opitutaceae > Pelagisphaera. The sequence goes on along the minus strand of JAJFLS010000267.1, from coordinate 230 downwards.
AGGTCGTATCGCTCATAATAAAATCAGCCCCACAGATGATCGCTCCCCCTCACCCCGTCCAGCCCCAAATCCAACGAATCCCGCCCGGCCTCGGACCTCGCCTCAGTCCTTTCACCCAGACCGTTAAAATTACAACGTTGTAATTTAAACGGTCTCCAACTTTTCGGGCCTTTCTCAATCTCAAGCCGCCCGAGCCCAAAAAAAGCGCCCCCATTATATCTCCCCGTCTC
>JAJFLS010000266.1 GCA_021772595.1 Opitutales bacterium | reverse complement strand
ACAATACCAAGTATCAAAAGATGACCGCTATCGGAGACCGCACGGCACTGCGCGATCTCAACGAACTTCAAGAGCGCGGCTTGATGATCAAAATCGGCCGATTAAAGGGCACCCACTATTTTCTCAACATACCGCATCTCGTCGAACGCCTACAGGACTGAGCCGTTAACTCTGTTAAAGACATGCCCGGCTTTCGCCAACCACCAAAAACTCAAGCACCGCATCGATATAGCCTGGCAGGGATTGTCCAATTGATTCGGATACCATTCTCCTTATTTCATAATTCACTTTTCAAACTTCACCATTCTCTCCCGTCCCCCAACCACCTCTTCACCTTGTCCCGGCGTATCTCGCGAGCGAGAGTAGCCGGATACGCTCCATCACAATTGCTTCGCCATCCTACCTCTTCTCTCCATCTTCAAATCTTCAACCCCCCTCCGCACCCAATCACCTCTTCACCACGTCCCGGCGTATCAGCGAGAAGCCGGATCCCCTTCTCTCCATCTTCCAATCTTCATATTTTCAAATTTTCAAATTTTCACCCCCCCCGCTGTGAAACTGAATAGTCGAATCCTCCTCCTGGGTCTCCTTGGAACTCCTCTGTGCTCGACAAACACTCACGCCCAGTGCGACGAGCTGGCCGAGGAATCCGAGGCGATTACGGGATTTGTATTCAATGATCTCAATCAAAACGGGGAGCGAGATAGCGATGAGCCCGGACTGGCGAACGTAAGCGTGAGCAATGGCTGCGATGTCGCGCTCACGGACGCGGACGGATTTTACACAACCGCCCTAGCCCCGGGGCAGATCCTATTTGTTTCACAACCGTCCGGGTATGTCGTCCCGGTCGACGAAAACCATCTGCCGCAGTTTTCCTATACCCACTACCCGGAAGGCAGCCCCACCGTCGTCGGCGACGCAAACGTGGAATGGCTCTACCCGGTCATCGAGCCTACCGGTCCTTTGCCCGCTCAGATTGATTTTCCTCTCTACCAGCTAACCGCTCGGGAAACCCGGTTTTCGGCTTATGGGTTTGCCGACACCCAGGCGAAAACCGAAATCGACCAGGACATGCTGCGTGAGGATTTGGTGAATACGCTGCTAGGCAATCCTCATGGAGCGAAATTCACGCTGACCGTGGGGGACGTGGTGTTCGACAACCTGGATCTCTATGATCGCCACAAGGAGATGATGGCTCTCATAGAGGCTCCCAATTGGAACTTGCCGGGCAACCACGACATCAATTTCGAATCCCCGAATGCCCATCTGGCCAACGAAACCTACAAGCGACACTACGGGCCCCTGTATTATTCCTTCAACTACGGCAATGTTCATGTAGTAGCGTTGAACAATGTGGAATACCGCGGCGCGGCCGTTCGGGAGAAGAGCGATCAAAAACACTATCGTGGCTACCTGTCCGATGACCAGATTCGCTGGTTGGAGCAAGACCTGGCCCAAGTGCCCAAAGACCGGCTTGTCGTAGTGGCCACTCACATACCGCTGGTCGCCGAAGCCAGCGATGGCCAAACAACGACCACCGGACCCGACACCGAAAACTTCGACCAGCTGCTGGAGCTCCTTAGACCGTTCAAAAACATCTACGGCCTGGCCGGTCACGATTCCAGCAACAGCTGGAAAGTAGAAGTCGGCCACAGCCATGGTTGGCGCGGACAGCCGTGGATCGCCCATACTCTGGCCGAGGTTCGCGGCGCGGGCTGGGAATACGGGCCCAGAGATCTCCGGGGTGTCGCCGACGCCATGATGGAAGATGGGAACCCGAACGGATTTTACCTCTTGAAATTCGACGACAAAACCCTGATCCCCGAATTCATTCCGTTTCCCTTTGGACGAGACGCGACGCATCGGCTACGCATCGTCCTGGATCCGGAACTCGAAAAGGCAGCTCCCGAAGATATCAACCGCGGCCATCTGCAGACGGGAACCAAAGTGGTCGTCAACTTGTTCGACGGCGGTCCGCGAGACCAGTTAAGCCTATCGCTGGACGGTGGAAAGCCACGGCCCATGCGTTACGTCATTCGAACCGACCCATCCGCAGTAAACGCTTCCGCTCAACATCCGGAAGAATACGGCAAATTTGCCGCTCCTACCCTTTCGTCCCATATTTGGGAATACGAGCTATCCGCAAAACTAGAAGCGGGAATCCATCGTATCATTGTGGAATCGAAAGATGAATTCGGTCAGCAGCAACGCGGGGTACTTACGTTCGAAATTACGAATTAATCCCAGCCGCTGACCGCAACTCGGGCCAGCATAAATGGGGTCAGGGACGAATGGCCCTCCGAAAATCCGAGATCCTAACTCCAAAAACCGACTCACGCGAAGCCGCAAAGCCGCGAAGGAAAACAAGCGATCTTCAACCACGGAGTTCACGGAGGCACGGAGAAAAACCCTTTTCGAACTTCTTCAATCTGCGTTCTTACTTCTTAATTTAGTTAGCCCCCGTCCCCCAGTCACCTCCTCACCCTGTCACGGCGTATCGAAGAGAAGCCGGACCTGTCACGATCACTTGCATTTTGGCGACGGCGACACTATACGCTTTGCTAATCCCAATGAAGAATTGGATATATCGCTTTGCTTGGACGTCGTTGATCGTTTGCTGCCTTGGTTGCCACGGGGCCAAGGAAACGGTTTTCTTCGGCAACGGCATCAAAATCGGCGAAGTCTCACACGATAGCGCCATCGTCTGGACACGTTTGACCCAATCGCCGGAACCGGTTTTTCCCGGAGTCGGCTTCACCCTCGAAAGCAGAAGCGAAGTCAACAAGTTCCAAAAGATGGACAAACGTGCATTGGGACCCGAAGGCCGCTTCGGAAACCAGCTTCCTGAAGGAGCCACCCTCGAGGATGCTGTAGGAGCCGTTCCGGGGAGCTCGGGGGAGGTCCGGCTGGCCTATTTCCAAACCGGGAAGGAAGCTGCAAAGTCGACCACCGATTGGCAGCCGGTCGATCCAGACCGGGACTTCACCAAGCGATTTTTTCTGGAGCATCTAAATCCAGAAACCGGATACAACATCGTAGTGGAGGCTCGAAAAAGCCGCTCCGCTCCCACAACATCCACTCTAAAGGGCTCGTTCACGACTGCGGCCAAAAAGGAAAAGTCTCAAAAAGTGACCTTCACTGTCACCACCTGCACCAAATTCAATACTCGAGATGCAGACGAAAAGGGCTACCAGATCTTCAATTCCATGCTAAAGGTAAATCCTACGTTTTTCGTTCACGCCGGAGACAATGTCTACTACGACCACCACCAGCCTTTCGCGACGCATATCGATCTGGCTCGCTATTTCTGGAACCGGACCTACGGGCTCTCTTACACGCGAACTTTCTTGCAATACGTTCCCTCCTATTTCCTGAAGGACGATCACGACTCTTGGGACAACGACTGCTGGCCTGCAATGGCTTCGCGAATGGGTCCCTTCACTTACGAGCACGGCCGAATCGTGTATGATGAACAGGTTCCGATGAGCGACAAGCGGCACTATCGGACGTTTCGCTGGGGGAAAGACCTTCAGATTTGGATGGTCGAGGTCAGAGACTTCCGCTCCCCGAATTTCTACCCGGACGGTCCCGACAAGACCATGTGGGGTAAAGAGCAGTTGAACTGGTTCACGCAAACCGTCCAGGCCTCTGACGCCACCTTCAAATTCCTGATAAGCCCCACACCGCTAGTTGGGCCAGACCACCTGTGGAAAGCGGAGAAGAGCGATAATCACGTGGACCCGGGATGGAAATCCGAAGGCGATCTGCTGCGCGAATTTATTGGTCAGCAGAACAACATGTATGTTATTTGTGGCGACAGGCACTGGCAGTACATTTCAAAACACACGGAATCCGGAATTCTGGAATACGGCTGCGGCGCCGCCGCGGACGAGCACGCGACTGCCTTGCAGAATCCGGATCGTTCCAAGCACCTATACTATGGTCATGAGAAAGGAGGCTTCCTGTCGGTAACCATCGATCGGATCAGCGGAACGCCGACTGCCTTTCTGCGGCATCACGGAGTAATGGGCGATCTGCTCAACGAGAACATTCAAGTAGCCCCCAAATAAACCAGATTGAATTTGTCCGATCAAAATCAGGAGAGAAAGAAACATTCCCTTGGGGCCTAGCGCCCAAACGCCAAGAACCGACTCACGCGAAGCCGCAAAGCCGCGAAGGAAGAGAATCAGTCCCACATTCTTCATTCTGCGTTCTTACTTCTTAATTTAGTTAGCCTCCGCCCCCAATCACTTCTTCACCATGTCACGGCTCCCCTTCTCCTCTTCTCCCCATCTTCCAATCTTCCAATCTCCAAAATCCAAAATCCAACTCACGCGAAGCCGCGAAGGTGAGAAGATTTTTAGGCTGTATGTGTTTCGGGAGAAGGTTGTTTAGCACTATAAGAATTTTGTGGAGTTCTAAAAAGTGCCTCAAAACGCAGCAAAAAAGCTTTAGACTGGCAAAGGACTCGAGGCGTGGTTCGTCCCAATTCGGCTTCCGGGCTTCCAACTCTCCGTCGCGCTTGATCGCTCGGCCGCATTGCCTTCAATTATTCATGCGCCCGGCACTTATTCTGGCAAAATGTCGACGGCTTCTTTTGCTATAGTGAGTGCCTGTTACCCTATACCGTCCGCGGCGACCGAGGGCGGCGACGATTCTGGATCTGGCAGACGTTCGTTATCCGGGGCAGTGGAAGGGCGAGACTCTGTATCCAATAGAAGCGGAAAGCCTATTGCCGCTGATTGAGGGCGAGACGATATCATCCAAGCCGCTATTCTTCGAGCACGAAGGAAACCGTGGCGTTCGCCATGGCCAGTGGAAGTTGGTGTGGACCAGCTACTCGAAACAATGGGAGCTGTACGATATCCAAAAAGATCGTACGGAAACCGAAAACATTGCTTCAGCCCATCCTGGGGAAGTCGCCGAACTCAGCCAGCAGTGGCATGACTCGGCCGAGCGTTGCCTGGTCGAAAAGAGCAAGATAGTAATTCCATCCAAGGGGATGCCCACGATCTATTACAAGCAGAAGGAGTAGCCCGCGCAGCGGAGACACAAGGCCACCGGCCGACAGGGCCGAATAGGAGTAACTCTATTTCAATTTCTGACAGTCTTCTTTCTTCGATCATCTGGACAATCTGCGGGCATACCGTTTTGGTGGCGGCATTCGTGATCTTCTTGTCCTTCGTGGCCGATTTCCGTTAGCTCTCTCATGCCGTCGCCATCCCTAGTTCAAGCCGCCTCCTACCGGGACATACTAGGTCGAGTGTGGCCGATTGCGCTAGCCAACTCGGCTACCCCGATGCTGGGATTGGCGGATACAGCTGTTGTCGGCCATACCGGTTCCATCGCTTCGCTGGGCGCT
>JAJFLS010000265.1 GCA_021772595.1 Opitutales bacterium | reverse complement strand
GCGGAGCTTCAGCCCGCGTTGGCAGTGCAAGATCAATTCTCAATGAACGCGGGCTGAAGCTCCGCGCTACTCTGCCGCCGCTAGCGACTCGACGGAATCTCCCATCAGGCGTTCGATCGATCGCTTAAGATCATTCACGCCGTCAAGGAAGGCCGGCAGTGGGACCAAACGCCTCCCTCCTGGAGCGATACCCCGCTGGGACAATGGGCAATCGAAGCGAATCGCTGGGATGGTATCGATCCCATCCTGCCAGACGAGAAACCTGCTTTCTACGCCGAATAACACGCCTGATTCAAGATCCCAGCGGAACAGCATTGTAGCGGCCGGCCCCAAGCTTCGTATAGTAAACGCTCAATCCCAACAGGTCAATTTCGCGAAATCGACGAACGCCAGTCGTAGAACTCGACCCACAGAACCGAAAAGCCCTGTGACCCCAGCAGAGCCACACAACTAGCAAAGGCCGAATCCAACCCTCAACCTACCCACCCCGAATCAAATCGGAACAATTGGATTTCCTATCAACAACGCAATTCGAAGCAACCCAGCCGCCCTGAGCCATCACGCACGAAGGTATTGACCTCGAGAGAAACCAAAGCTTGCGCGGCCGCCCGGATAGGCTGGACATGAGCCGGCGTTGCTCCTGACAAGCCATCTCACCAGCTCCTCACCAGACCGGGGGTGAATCGATACCTGCTGGCAAGACCAGCGGGAACAGGCGCCGACCGATGCTTTCGAGCGGCGCCTGCTCCGAGGGAGAGTTACTTGTTATCCTTGTGTGCCTGGATATTTCCCTTGTCGAGGAATGCAGGAACGTTCGGGTCGCCCGTGACATCGAGCACGAGATTGCCGGCCGGATCAAAGATTTTAAATGAGGCCGTATCATTGACGCCCGGTTCACCGGCATCCACAAATACAAACTCAATCCGCGCTCCGGGCATTCTGTTGTAGAGTCCAATGCCCGTGCCTGTGAACGTATCGAATGGAGCACTCCTAGGCAGCTGGTCAATCGCCGGGCTATCCGTGCAGACAGCGGAGACCAACTTGGTCATGTGGAACTTATTCCCTTTCCCCCAGTTGATTTGCAGTCTATTCGGCTCTCTCAGGTCGCAGTGAATCTGGAAACCGCGGGTCACCCGCACGTTTTCAGTTGTGAACACGCTCCCGCCGCCGGTCATCCGGCCCGAAACCCCTGAAGGGATGTCGGGTTGCAACGCAAAGGATGCCGCCACCCAATCGAATGATGCAGGGAGGTTGCCCACGCCCAGATCATCGCGCGAGAACGCTTGCACCGTCAGACTGGTCGCGCCGGCTGGGATATCGACGGAAATCGAGAAGGTGTCCCACTCCTCGCCGCTCACGCTGTCGAGGAGATTGTGCAACACAGAGACCACTCCCCCGGTGGTGATCTCAATCGCGGTGGGCCGCAAGCCGAACCCGGACGCTGTGCCTGACACGCTGGCAAAGAACAGGTTGATGCTGGCCGTCCGGGCCTCGCTCGATGCGGGGAAGTTAAAGGTCTGCGGGACCGTGTTCAGCCTGGGTTCCGGAAAACCCTCGAAAGCGAGATCCGTCCCGTCACGCACAGCGATCTGCGCATCCCCGGTTCCGTCGTCAAAAATCACCATGACCCCCGCCCCGTTGGCTGCATCCGAAAAGTTCAATCCATCGACGACGAGATCGTTTGTGCCCGCCGTAACAAGGCCGAGCGCCGTGATATCCGCGCGGAATGTTGACGGCCAAGCGCCATTGAAGAAGAATGCCGGCCCCCCGATCAGCGTACCCGTCACTTCAACCGGCGGTCCACCGTTCGAAATAAAGATGGTGTCGTCTCCCGGAGTGTTGTCCGCCATGAATCCTTCCCAATAGAGAAGAACCTGTTCCACGGTGGCGCCGCCAGGCACATCCACCGTGATGATCCCCGGCTGGCTAATCATACCGGTCCCGCCTGCGACGACACCGCTGCCCGAAGCGATTGCAATGCTCGGTACACCCAGGGTTTCCGTACCGTCAGCTCTCATGTTTTGAACGGAAATGTGGGTAACAAATGCGAGGCTTAACACGATTATCAGTAATTTCATCATCTTTTCCTTTCTCCTATGCCGCGCGACCTATACGCGCAGGCACTGCCCTTTACCGGTGAAGCGCCTCACCTGAATAAGGAATTTACTCATTTCTTACAATTTTGCGGGCCTGAGTCAATTGCAAAGCGGGAACCCCGAGCACGTCGAACGGGCGAGCGGGCTCCTACAATCAAAGCGAATTCAAGCCGTCGAACCTTCGACTGATGCCAGGGCTTCGACGGACTTCCCCATCAGTCGCTCTATCGATTGCTTGATGTCTTTCATCCCGAAAGGTTTCATTAAGAAATCGCTGTTCTCGGTCGCGCTGTGCTGAAAGGGAAGCGCTTCCCGATCATCATTGCCGCTCATCACAAGAATCGGGATGCCTTGTCCATCCTTGCGGATCCTCTCGTACACTTTGCCTCCGTCGAGGCAGGGCATATTCATGTCAAGCATCGCGAGCGAGATCTCGTCTTTGTTTTCCTCATACAACTTGATCGCTTCTAGACCATCTTTGGCGATGATCGTATCGAAGCCATGAGTATTCAAAATCGAGTGGAGAACAGTCCGCAGCACTTCCTCATCATCAACGATCAGAGCCTTGCGTCGCGGCGCGGCGCCAGCCTTATCAGCGACGCCTGCATCATTCGTTGATTTCGGTTTCGAAGTCGACTCGGTCGGCTTTTGAGAACTTTCAATAAGAGATCCGATCATCTTCGACAGTCGCCCTTGACTGTCCGAAACAAGCTCTGCGCGACACAGCAGCCGAAGGTAATTCCCGTTCTTATGCTTCATCCGATACTCGAGCTTAAAATTCGCTCGAGGGCATCGTAAGTAAGATTTAAATACACCGACCACATGATCGCGATCGTCTGGATGCAACGCCTTTTTAAACGTGCCGAGCGTATCAGTAAACTCTTTACCACTATATCCGAGAATTGCTTTCCAGCGGTCGCTGAAGCGTAGCTGATTCTTTCGCAAATCCCAGGACCACAGCCCCAGATTGGACGCCTTGAGAGTGTGGCCTAAACGGCGCTGACTGCCGAGAAACGCTTCTTCGGCCTGCTTTTGCTTCGAAATATCTCGCAAGGTTATCATACACGCGGGCTTTCCTCGCCAATCAATATGCACCGATCTCAGTCTCGCGCTGGGAATCGCCGAATTGCGGGTCGGCACTTCCATTTCCGCTTCCTCGACGTCGAGCAAGTCGTATTCCAACGCATCCGATACAGCCTCGCAGATGTTCGCTCCAAACCACTTTTCGGCGACCTCGTTCACAAACAAGATGCCTCCATCCTCTCGGGAAACCAGAAACAACGCGTCATCGAGCCGATTCATCAGCTCCTTGCAGGAAAGGTCTCGCTCGACCGGCACTGCCTGCGACTGCTGACCGCGCAGCTCCTCCAGCATTTCTAGTCGATCCATCGCGTACACTACCGACCGCCGTAGAGAGTCGACTCCGATATTCCCCCAAAAAAGGCAATCATCGGCCAGGCTCCGGGCGGCGTCGACGATGGCCTCGTGCGTTTCGTCTTCCAAGATCGCGATTACCGGAACGTTCTTTCGCGCCTCCTGAAATCTCACCAGCGCTTGCAGCCCGCTCGCATCGCAAAGCTTCAGACTCGTAATCACCACATCCCACGTGTCCTCCTCGTAGAGATTGTAGCCATGCGACAGAGCGCCCGCTCGCTCGCAGCTAATCACCGGCTCAACACTCGATTCCAAGAGGCTCGAAATCTGTTTGGCTCTAATAATATCGGACTCGATCACTAACGCTTTGAGGGAGGAAGCGCTCATTCAAAATCGGTGGAAAAAACTAGCATCGGAATGTGTGGGTTCTTCGATCTAAAAAATGGGCCTGTACAGTTCCTTAAGGCGCGTGAATTCGCAAGTCGTTCGGGTTTAAATAGTCGAAAATACGGAGGCTACAATCGTTCTCCCGACATCAATCGAGCCCCTAATTCCCTGTGGAAAGTCACCATTTGTAACAAAGTTCTGAAAGCGTAAACGTCAGCTGAAAAGGCCCCAGATCTACTCGAGGAAAAGCTCCTTCGACAAATCCACCGAGCCGCCTCGCCCGCTCCAAGCCTCGGCGAAACTCTCCGCGCTGTAGCCGAACAGGGGCGATATTTCCAGCTTCCGGACTGGAACGCCATCCGTATCTCGCTCGACCTCAACACCCTCGTTGGCCAGCCATTGGGCAAACAAACGCTGCTGATCGGCCTGACTGGTCTCCGGAGAATCGACTCCCTCAGCGTTCTTGACCGGGCTGAAGTCACCTAATCGGGTCGTTTCCACCACGATCGGATTCTCCGCGAACGGGAGCGCGTCGAACACGAACATCTCGAACTTAACGCCGTTGGGCTCCGCGGGCTTCTCGGTTTCGCCCGAAGCGTTCAGAAACGGGATCTTCTTCGTCGCTTTGTGAAACGGCAGGCTGAGCGAGCTCGCCTTGTCAGTCAGCTTTCGCACAAATCCGACTGATACGATGTGGACCGCTATGCTGCCCGCGAGGAACTTGAGCTGGCCAGAATCATCCCGCAAAGCCGTGAGTTCGTCCGGCATGTCACTATACTCCACGACCTGCATCTGATCGCCCAGCATGCAAAACTGCCCCAGCTTCTCCTTCTCGTAGGCCTTAGGCAGCATCTTGCTCGACATCGAAGAACCTGCCTGATCGTGAAAGCCGATGAAGTACGGATCGATCGCTTGAACGAGAGGATTGTCCACTTGAAAATAACTCAGGATGTCGATCCCCTTGGATTCCATCTCGGAAAGAGCGCCGCTTCGATCCAGGGCTCGAAGAGATCCGCCATGCCCATCCGGGCTCATCGCGATGCGACCGTTCGATTCCAAAATGATCTTCCCGTCGAAACCGACCGCAGGCATGCGACCCTGACGAAAGAAGCTCACCGAATCCGAGCCCAGACCGAAATAGTCGTTCTCCTCGAAAAACGCAGTTGTCGCATCGCCGTTGATGTCACTGGTCATAATATACCACGGCAACTCGCAGCTATACTTCCGACGCGCTGCCAGTATTTTCTCTGCGAATACTTGGAAAAGAGTATTGTTCCGGATTGGCGTAATCGGAAAAGTCCCCTTGGGTCCATCGAAGCCGAGTCGCGTTCCCTGACCGCCGGCAACCGTGAAAGCCGCTACGCGTCCCGCACGCAACGCCGCTTCTCCCGCGCGCTTCGCTTCCTGCCATCGAGCATCGCTCGCGACATCCGCCGGCATGCGCTCGTAGGGAGCCGGTTCGAGCGCGTCGTAGTTAATTCCCGGATTCGCGGCCTCGCTCTCGCTCAAAGTTCCGATCAGCTTGTCGAGCTCGTCTACATCGATTTCGCTCGTCTGCTCCAGCAGTTCCGCTCTCTCCTTCTCGTCAAGGGAGTCCCAATACTGGAAGACATGCCCCTGACCGTGTTGCTCGAATCGTTCTTTAATATCCATGTGGAAGGCTGTTCAGCATCGCTAGGGACGCCCGGCTTGATTGGGAAAACAGAGTACGGCGCGGCTTCTAGCGGTCGCTATATTCAAATTTGAATACAACTTCGCCCTCCTTCGCATAATTCAGCTTTTGCCGAATAATCCTCTCAACGTATTCAGGATCGCGATTCAAACGATCGAGCGACGTTCGACGAGACTCGGTTTTCTTTTGGAGCAGGGCCAGCCTCTCGCTAGCCAGAGCTTCCTCGCTGCGAGCGGCTTCGAGCTTCTCGTAGCGTTGATACGCATACGAGCCCGCAAATGCGCCCACCAGAAGAAAGGCTAGGAGGAAGAAAATATTCAGTAGGCGAGTCGTTCTCATGTCCAGAGTTGCTAAATACCAATAATACTCTTCTCTTTGCAAAAAAATAATTGCAGCATACCCTCGATTTAGAAAAAAATTTACTTCAATGTATCAAAGTTTCTACGGCCTCAAAGAGATGCCGTTCAACATAACGCCTGATCCAAATTTTCTTTACCTGAGTCCGACTCACCAGGAAGCGCTCCAGCACCTGAAGTACGGCATCGCGGAAAAGAAGGGATTCATTGTGTTGACCGGAGAAGTTGGATGCGGAAAGACGACGCTTTGTCGTCATTTCCTAAACGAGATCGACGAGGAGAAATACGAGAGCGCTCTGATCCTCAATCCCCGAATCACCGAGACTCAGCTGCTCAAGACGATTCTGACCGAATTGGGACAGGAAGGCATGAGCCGCAGCCGGAGCGGACTCGTCAAACAGGTCAACGACGTGCTCCTCAGCCGGATTCAGGAGGGGAAAGACATTCTGCTGATAATCGACGAAGCCCAGAATCTCACGTTCGATCTGCTCGAACAGCTGCGCCTTTTATCCAATCTGGAGACCGACAAGCAGAAGCTGCTTCAGATAATTTTGATCGGACAGCCCGAATTCAAGCGGATCCTCGCGGAAAAACGCCTCCGCCAGCTCCGCCAGCGAATTCTCGTCCACACCCAGCTCGTGCCCCTCAATCGCTACCAGGTCGAGCAGTACATCCACCACCGCATCGCCATGGCAGGCGGTCAAGGAATACCGTTTTTCACCCCTTGGTCGGTTCGCTTGATCCATTGGAAATCCAGAGGTATCCCTCGCATTGTCAACAACATATGCGACAAGGCCCTGCTTTCCGCGTACATCCGAAGCTCGGAAGTCGTTAAGTGGAAAGACGTCCGAACCGCCCTGAAAGAAATCAGCTCCCTGGATTTCGAATAAGAAGCCGATCCGTCCCAGGACCGCCAAAGCGGGCGCTTCCCCTCTCGTTTCGTCGATTCAACTGCTAAATACAGCGGGCAAAAAGCCGTTGTAAAATTGGATGCAAAGAGTTCATCCAAATTGAAGCAGCCACGAACCGACTATGAGTCTTATCAACCAGGCCCTGAAAAAGGAGCAACAACGACGCGACCTCAACCTAAGAGGATCTGCCGCCCATCCCGCTTCGCAGGCCATGAATTCCCCTATCGAGTCGCCACGACACGGGCGAACATCCCATGGTAACAGCCTTTCCATCCTTCTCGGATTCACCGGACTCGGAGCCGTTCTGCTGGTCACCGGCGGCGCGTTCGTCTATTTCGGCAAATCCTACCTGTCGGACCTCAATCCCCAGACTACGCTCGCCCAAGCGGAGACTGGCGAATCGGCCAACGCCGCAGCACCCGCCCCTAAAAGCGGATTGGGGAAAGTCGCCGCAACAATCGCCGAGAGCGACGAGAGAACGAAAATCACGGACATTACACTGGATGAACCAACTCCCGTCAGCACGGAAGCCGCTCCGACGACCCCCGACTCCACAGATTCGCTAGTCTCAGAAACTCAGCCAGCCCCCGCTGTAAAAGATTCGCCCGTCTCCAATCCTCCCACGCCATTAGTGCCCCTGGTGCAGTTAGCTCCCGTATTCGATCTCGAAGTCCAGGCCTACGTCGATGAATTGCAGGTTATCGGCTACCGATCCGCCGGGCCGAATTCCCGACTCCTCATGAATGGCCGCGTGTACAAACTAGACGACATCGTCGACCACAAAAGCGGCCTTCGCTTCAAAGGCACTATCGATGGCAACCTCATCTTCGAGGATTCAAACGGCGCCAAGTACGAAAAGCCCCTTTGAATCCGCTGATTCGCCGAATGTAGGAGCCTGCCTATATTCACCCATTCGCCGACAATTAGCGGTTCAAATCTTCTAGTCGCCGCTTCAAGCCCTCTCGCATCCCCACCTTGCTGATCATCGAATTCCGCGATTGAACTCCGGCCCGACCCTATCCATCCTCGCTCGCATCATGGACGAGGTAGTATACGATTCCCCAATAGGCCTACTTCGAATCGCCGCCAACGACAAGGGCCTGACCGCCATCCGTTTCCCTCAGGAAAGCGACAAATCCAACCGAACCAAAACCCAGAACGCTCCTAAAAACCCCCATCTCAAAAGCGCCCTCCAAGAGCTCGGCCTTTATTTCGAAGGGAAGCTATTGCGCTTCAAAACCCGCCTCGCCGCGGACGGTACCGAGTTTCAGAGCCGCGTCTGGGAAGAGCTTCGCCAATTGCCCTACGGATCGACCGCGTCCTACGGAGAGATCGCCGAACGCATCGGCAACCCCAAGGCCTCGAGAGCAGTCGGACTCGCCAACAACCGAAACCCGATCTCAATTCTAGTTCCCTGCCACCGAGTCATCGGGAAAAGCGGTAAGCTGGTCGGCTACGGCGGGGAGATCTGGCGCAAGGAATGGCTCCTGAAGCACGAAGGCGCATCCCTCTAGGGAGTCCCATCTCGCCGACCCCATGGAAACAGGGACGTACCTAGACACAATCTGGCCGCTTTTCGGCCCCATCATCGGCTTCGGACTCGCCTTCATCCTCATCGCGCGACTGATGCGCGAAAAACGCCGCCCGAGCGCCACCGTCGCCTGGCTGCTGCTCATCACCCTCATTCCTTATATCGGAGTGCCACTGTATCTGATTTTTGGTGGCAGAAAGATTTCGCGGCTCACGCAAAGGAAAAGCCCCATAAACATCGCTCCTCCCAACACCCTCTCAGGCGCCGTGAGCTCCTCGCCCTTCGGAGTCGTTTCGAAGGGAAACCGTACCCAATTTCAGCATACCGGCGTGCAAGCCTTCGAGTCGCTCATTCAAGAAATCAATAACGCGCAGATCTCGATCGAGATTACCACTTTCATCCTTAGCCACGACGCGATCGGGCGACGGATCGTGCGGGAACTGTCCCAAAAAGCGAAAGCCGGCGTCGAAGTCCGGCTACTCCTAGATGCCGTCGGATCGTTCGGCAAGAAAACCCTCTTCATGCTCGAGCTTGAAAAGGCGGGCGGAAGAATCGAACGATTCATGCCAGTGCTCCCATTCGCGTCGTTCGGGAGAGCCAATCTCAGAAACCACCGGAAGATCGCTATATTCGATGGACAAAAAGCCATCATCGGCGGACGAAACATCGGCCGAGAATACATGGGGCCCGTCCCTGCTGCCAAACGCTGGAGAGACTTCAGCCTGCTTATCGAAGGCCCTGCCGTCATGCAGCTCTCGGCCATTTTCGAAGCGGACTGGTCCTTCGCGTGCTCGAAAAAAGGATACGAGCCTAGGGAAATCAAACTCGTCGAAGAACACCCCGACCCGGAAACAAGCACCATCGAGATCATGGCCAGCGGCCCCGACACGCGCGGCGATCCGCTCTACGAGAAAATCCTATCAATCATCCAAGAAGCCGACAAGAGCGTCACAATCGTCACGCCCTACTACATTCCCGACGAAGTTCTCCAGCGCTCCCTCATCGTCAAAGCCCGCACCGGCAAATCCGTTTGCCTGGTCGTACCCAAAAAATCCAACCACCCCGTCACCGATCTGGCGCGAACCCACTTCCTCAGAGAACTTTCAGAGGCGGGAGTCGAAATCCTTCTTCATGGGCCCGGCATGCTTCATGGGAAAGCGATCCTCGTCGACGGCGAGATCGCGATGACCGGCTCCGCCAACATAGATCTGAGGAGCCTCTTCGTT
Organism: Opitutales bacterium; assembly: GCA_021772595.1. Classification (GTDB taxonomy): domain Bacteria; phylum Verrucomicrobiota; class Verrucomicrobiia; order Opitutales; family Opitutaceae; genus Pelagisphaera. The sequence goes on along the minus strand of JAJFLS010000265.1, from coordinate 4,886 downwards.
AACTACGAGCTCGGAGCCTTCTTCTACAGTGAGCCCGACATCGAGGAAATCTCGAGTTGGATACACGGACTCAAAGCGAACACCGAGTCGTACTCAGACACATCATCAGAAAAACGACCCCTCCTCAAATCGATCGCCGAAGACATCAGCCAATTGCTAACGCCGCTCTTATAGCAAGCAGCCGCACAGCGCATAGGCGGGATCAAAACTGAAAACGCTTTAAAACTTGAATGTGTTGGTTAGGAGGAAGGTCCGCGGTACTTGGAAGGTATAGCGGGCGATGGTCGGGTCGCCATTATCAACCGTTCTGGAAGGAAGCAGATCGTCCTTATCCAACAGATTTCGGATATTGAGTTGAATGCTCCAGCTGACGTCGTTGAAGATCTTGCCGCGATAGCGAATCAATCCGTCGATCATCGTTTCCGAACCGCCCTCATAAGGGTTGCTCGCATCAACCGAGAGTCCATCGGTGCCGCGAAGGAATCCGATGAAGCGATCGTCTCGGGAACGCATATTGCCCCCGATCGACCTTCTTTCGAAATGATGTTAATTATCGATTGTAAGCTCGAATTTTCGAAGGGTAATGGAATTGCCGGTTTCACCTCGTTTGCTCGGAAGAAGAATGTATTGCCGAATGGCACCTTCGTATCCAGGTTTCCCTTTCAGTTCAACGGTGTACGTTCTCAACTTGCCGTCAGGAATGATATTAAAAGCGAGGGGGTTTGGCGTTTCGGCTTCCGGATCAAACGGCTTCCATTGAAGAAAAGCTCGTTTCTCCTTGGTCCTGAATGCGGCGGTGATGGAGATCGCGGGGAATTCGTTGGCGCTCCAGCAACCCAGGGGACTGACTAATCGGGGATCGTCCTGATCGAGTTTGACCCGGAGTCCATCACGGACAGGCCAACCGGAATCAGAGGCATTCTCATAAATCCAGTGTTGGCGGTCGGAAGTAAAGTCGAAGCGCGTTACCGGAACGGGAGAGTTCTCATAAACAAAGTCGCGAATCTCTTCGATAGTCCCAGCGATTAGCCGATAACTATACTCGTACTGAATATTGTGATCGAGAATGTCGTCGTGCAAAGGGGCAATGTATCCGGTGGGTCCATCCTTGGGACCTCCCTTACCCGGCTTGCCATGAAAACCACCCAGAAACTTGCATGAACCGAAATTCCAGACTCCCAAGCCGTGCCCATCCTTGTCCACCAGGGCGGCCCAGTTTTCAGTAGCCTGAAACCGGGACCAGGGAAACTCTCCCGGCTTTTTATCCTTGATGGGGATCTCTGTCAGTTCATCGCCGGAAAACGGCCGAGGACCCTTGTAGGTGATTAATCGATACCAGAGACCGTTGGTATACACCGCCGGCAGCTCTTGGGAGCGGGCCCGATATTGGGTCGAATCGCTGCGATGGTTGTTTATTCGCGATCTGACTTTGGCCGAAACTCCCTCCAACTGTATCCAGGTTTCAAATGTGCACTCCCCAGGTTGATTATCTAGAGGCCAATGCATGGGAATGCACTTCACATAAAGAGTTTTTCCATCATTGGAAAAATCGATTACCTGGGAGCGATGGCCAAAAACGTCTCCGGATTGAATGGGATTCCACCCAAGCCCTGCCCAGCGTTCCTTAGGCTTCTTGCCGTCCGGTTCAAACGGTTTGGGACCGGAATAAAAGGACATCTGGATCTGCCGCCCCCAGTCATGGCTATTGACCATGTTGATGCCCTTTTCCTTATCGGCAAAATAGGTAATGGCCCCGCCGATTGAGAGATCTACGCCGATACGAACGATACCATTGTCGAGGTATATAACATTATCCTCAGTTGCTGAAACGGATGTGAAAATAACGGTAGCCCCCAGGGCGACTGCTATACACTCCAACCAAATTAGTCTTTTATACATTCAGTTGTCTATTTCGTGTTCACTGAGACGGGAGTCTCCATCCTGATCAAGGGCATGAAATCGTTTGGTTAACACTGGAATATTTCTTCCCCCCGGGGCACCGATGTATTCTTTGAGGGTTACAAAGCCGTCGTTGTTATCGTCACGCCGCGCAAATAGCGATTGTCTATTATTCGATTGGGTAATCGAGGCTGGAGCTGGGGCCAATTTACCGTCCAAATAATGATCGAAATATCTATCCCCCGCATAACCGACTCGGTGATTGAACCCCGGTTCGTATTGTTCTTCAGACCAATCGACGAGCTCCCGCTTTAGCCTGTTTGCGATAGCGGGGAATCGCTCGATCAGGTTTTCAGATTCATGCGCTTCAGTGGTAAGGTCGAACAGGTAATCGCGATTTCCGGCTTTCAAGTACTTCCAGTCTCCAGATCGAATGGCGTATTGCCCTGCCCAGCGCCAGTAAAAGTAGTCGTGCGGGTCCGAGGATAGACCACTAGCGAGGTAGGGAATCAAATTTACGCCGTCGATGTTATCATCCAGATCTGCGCCTCCGACGGACAAGGCGGTGGCGATCGCGTCGAGCGAAATAACCGGACGATCATCTACTAGTCCGCCTGGAATACCCGCTGGCCAGCTGGCTAGGAAGGGGACCCGGATGCCCCCTTCAGTAAGCATGCCTTTTTCGCCAATCCACGGATCGTTTAGCGATCCGTCCCAACCTGGACCGTTTCCGGGAGCATCCAGCTTGTGGATTTTAAGCGGGGCGCCGTTGTCCCCGATGTAAAAGATGAGGGTGTTCTCGAGGGCTCCTTCGTCTTGCAGTGTTTTAGTGATCAGACCGACTCCATCGTCCACCGCGGATATCATGGCCAAGGCCTTGCGGCGTCGCAGGGGCATGTCTTCCGAGAACCGGCTCAGGTATTTCTCCGGCGCTTCAAGAGGGACATGCGGAGCAAAAAATGCCGTGTATAAAAAGAACGGCTTATCTCCCCTGGCATGGCGCTTGATAAAGTTGGCCGACCACTCGGCTTGAACCTCCAGCCGGTAACGTTGGTCTTTGTGAGTGACGATGCCTCCGAGGTCTTTGCCGTCTGTTGAGTGGGTAGCGACGTAGTTGGTCATAGACCCACTGAGGTGTTCCATAAAGCCGTGGCGGTGTACCTGGCCTGGACTTGCCTGGTTACGATTCATCTTTGCCAGTTCTCTGCCTTTCCCGTCAATTTGTTCCTGGGTTGCATTGCTACCGTCTGGTAGTCTTCCCAGGCTATCGACATACCCATCCAGATGCCATTTACCGGCCATGCCGGTAACGTAACCTACATCCTTCAAACGCTCAGCGATGGTATACTCCGACCAAGGGTAAGCATTATGTCCATTGTGCTCGAGACCGAAGCGGTTCTGATAACGCCCACTCATAAGCCCCGCCCTTGAGGGTCGGCATTGAGGCGCGGTGACATAGCCAGAGGTAAAGCGAACGCCCGACTCTGCCAATTGGTCGGTGTATGGAGTTTTGACATCGTCAAATACTCCCTGGATCCCAAGGTCGGCCCAGCCGTGGTCATCGGTGAAAATGATTATGATGTTTGGCTTTGAGGACTCGGCGTGTAAGCTAAATGCGGATACTGCTATTAAGAGCAGTAATCCTGTGATGAATTTTTTCGGTGATTTCATAAGCGATCGAATTCGAGTGAAAGCCACTCCTACATAAGAGAAAACATTAGTTCGCATAACTAGGGTTTGGTTGTGGAACGATGGCCTCGATGTCGTCCAGGTACCGGTCGATTTCCTTGTTCATCTGCCGCACGCGTTCCGGCATGGCCGAGGACAGGTCTGACGTTTCCCCGATGTCCTCCTTGAGGTTGTATAATTCGAATCGGTCAGCGCCGTTTTCCCCATCCGCATGAAAGCGGATGAGTTTCCAGTCGCCTTCCCGGTGATAAGTGGACGGGATGTTGCCCGATTTCGGATAATAGTGGGGAACGAAACAGGTGAAATCGGAACGGGGATTGTCCATTCCTTTTAGTGCCGGCACTTGGCTCAATCCGTCAAAGTGCAGTTCTGCCGGTTTTGCAAGGGAGAGCATTTCCAGGATGGTGGGATACCAGTCGGTACTGGTAAGAAAGGCATCTGATTTGCTTCCGGGTTGCAGCTGTCCCGGCCAGATAACCGCGCAAGGCACCCGGGTACCGCCTTCGTAGATGGTCGCTTTGCCACCGCGAAGAGGGGCATTGCTGGTAGGAGGAACTCCATCGATAAGACTGAACAGGATACCGCCATTGTCGGAGAAGAAAATGACAATGGTGTTTTGACTAAGTTGGAGACGGTCCAGAGCGTCGAGCAATGTGCCAACCGCATCATCCAGGCTTTCGACCATAGCGGCATAGAGTGGCACGCGTTGCGGATTATTCGGATCGGCCTTGGCCGCGTACTTATCGATGAGCGATGGTTTTGCGTCGAAAGGGGTGTGTACCGAAAAGGCCCAATAGTTAAAAAAGAAGGGCCGGTCGCGGTTTGCTTCGAGGAAGGAGACAGCCTCTTTCGCCATGCGGTCTTCGATATGCTCATCGGGAGTGGCCGGATCAAAATCCAGTTCATCGGGGTACTTCCAGGGAGCCACATAAGACCCGGCCGGACCGGGACCCGGCCAGTGAGGCACATCGATATCGAATCCCTGTTCGAGCGGTGAATAGGGCTCCCTACCCAAATGCCATTTACCGAAATGGCCCGTGGCGTAACCGGCGTCACCTAAGGTCTCTGCCAAAGTAACATAGTTTGCGCTCAAGCGGGTAATCGTCTGCGGAGTCAGGGCTTTGCGGTCGGGGCGGGCGCGAGTGGGTAGCGAGGCTTTGAGAACAATCTGCTCCACATGACCGGCGGCTGAGGTAAATCCTATACGTCCCGGTTCTTGTCCGGTCATGATGCTGGCGCGAGTGGGAGAACAGAGCGGGTGCGCCGTATAAGCGTTGGTAAAAAGCATACCCCGTCTG
>JAJFLS010000264.1 GCA_021772595.1 Opitutales bacterium | reverse complement strand
GCCTACTTCCTAAGCCCCTTCAACCGCCCAAATGCCCAGACTCTTCTACAAAATCCGCTGTCGCCTCGCCGCGATTTTTCGCAGAAACGGCAAGAACGACGAACTCGCTCGCGAGATCGAGCAACACATCGAAATGTCGGTGGCCGATCTCGTCTCTCAAGGTACCGATCCAGAAGAAGCTCGCAAATTAGCTCTCCGAGAATTTGGAAATGTAGAAGCGCTGAAGGAAGAGTGCCAAGATTCGTGGGGAATGCGCTTTATCGATAATCGAATACGCGATCTTGGTTTCGGGTGTAGACAAATGATCAAACACAAAGGGCTTTCATCCGTTGTTATTGTTACACTAGCTTTTGGCATCGGTCTCAACACAGCGGTTTTTACCGTCATCAATACGCTAGTCTTCAAGCCTGTTATCCCACACGAAGATTCCCTTGTTGTCGTCAAAAGCCGAAACCTCAAGGAAGGCGCTCCTTCATTGCCAGTGTCGTATCCTGATTTTGTAGACTTTCGTAATCAGAATAAAACATTCGAGACACTTGAGTCATTTAGAAACAGTCATACTGCATTGAGTGTAGATGGCGATTTCCCGACAGCGCTTCAAACCGGCTTCGCATCATCTGCCCTACTGCGATTAATTGGAATGCAGCCTGCCCTAGGTCGGGATTTTTCCCAGGACGATCTGAAGATAGGCGCTAGCCCCGTAGTGGTAATCGGTCACCAACTTTGGATATCGCGATTCGCCGAGGATCCGAGTGTCTTAGGCAATTCGATACAGATCAATGACAGGCTAGCCACCATTATTGGGGTTATGCCCAAGCCCTTGAATCACCGCATGTGGCCCAGCTGCTGGATGCCCATGCACCAGGATAAGACATTAAAAACCGAAGACCGTGCCAACCGCGATCTATTCGTCCTGGGCACTCTGAAAGAAGGCGCGTCTCTAAAGCAAGCTAGGCTGGATATCTCCCTAATTTCCCAGCGAATCGCGAGCGATTACGAAAGCAATGAGGACATCGACTCTATCGCTCTAACCCTTCGGGATGCCACCGTGATTCCAGGAGGCAGAGGAGCTCTGATGTTATCCCTTCTTCAAATGCTCGTCGGACTCGTGCTCCTTATCGCCTGCGCCAACATCGCGAATTTAACCTTAGGTCGTGCAATACAGCGCCGTTTCGAAATCGCGGTACGAGCCGCCATAGGCGCATCTCGCTGGCAGATTATCCGCCAATTATTGACCGAAAGCCTGATTTTCAGCGCCATAGGCGGATTGCTAAGCCTCGCCGTCACTTATTTTAGTATCTGGTTTTTCATTTCACTCCTTCCACAGGAAAACCAGCCCATAGAAAATCTATTCAATCTCGATCATCGCGTATTCGCGTTTCTCATAACGATCTCAGTAGGGAGCGGATTGCTATTCGGAATCGCGCCCGCGATAAGAGTGGCTCGCTACAACCACAATGCCGCTCTTAACAACAACGTCCACAGCGCCGGTAGTCGCAGAGGCGGGAAACTAAGCGGAACGCTAGCCGTATTCCAAATCGCAGTGGCCATAGCGCTGCTTACAAGCGCCGGTCTAATGCTTCGAGCCCTGCTTTCACTCGGACCGGACAATGAGTTTATTCCCGATGATGAGACGCTCGTTTCAGGCATCATACTTAGCCCCAAGATTAACGAATCCTATTTAGAAGAATCTAGTAGGTCGCATTTTCACCGCGAATTGCTCAGACGTGCAAAGGAGCTACCAGGAGTGACTCATGCTGCGCTGACTTCCGGTCACGTTGGTCTCATGAAAGCAAGACGCCAACCGATCGAAATAGCAGGTGAAGGAGAAGGCGACGCAACGAGACCAGCGCAGACCTACACGATCAGTCATTCGCCTGAATATTTATCCGCTATAGAACTGCCAATCCTGCAAGGTCGCGATTTCACCAATACGGATGAGCTAAGCGGAGAGCCGGTCGCTATCGTTTCAAAACAATTTGCTCAAACGAATTGGCCCGACCAATCAGCTATCGGAAAACGAATTCGATTTATGGAACGATCCGGTCCAGGGCCTTGGAGAAGTATAATCGGTATATCGGCAGACGTCATACTGGAACCAATGGACATCATGTCGAATCTCGTCGTATTCACCCCTTCGAACGAGAGCGCTCCTCATCAAATGATCTTAGTGGTTCGCGCTCCGGTCAATCCCCAGTCTAAAACGGATTCAATCAGAAAAGTCATTCAAGAGCTCGACCCACTACTGCCCCAGGACAGAATACAAATCGCCAAAGACTTTAAGGATCGAAAAAGCCAAGGGAATGCAGCCATCACAACCATGCTCATCGCATTCGCTATGATCGCCCTATGCATCTCAACGATTGGCATCTACGCAGTCGTCGCCCAATCCGCATCGAGTAGAATAAGGGAAATGGGGATTCGGAAGACTCTAGGAGCTTCCACTTCCGCCATACAGCGACTCGCACTTTCGCGCGGGCTCATCCAATTGATTTTCGGCCTGATCATCGGACTTCCTCTGTCAATCGTCCTTGCAAAGATAATCCAAAAGGCAGTCTACTTCACACAGTCTGGCATAGTCGTATTCGCGATGGTCGTACCTCTAATAATCTCGATAAGCCTACTCGCCTGCTGGCTCCCGGCCAGAAAAGCATCCCTCGTCAACCCGAGCGACACGCTACGAGTGGAATAGAGGATCAACAGTATCAAATGTCTCCTAGTAGACCGAGATATATTCCAATCGGAAGAGATTACACGCAAGTTTTCATTTGACTGTCTACCGGTAGTTAAACTACCTGTAGACATGACAAAACAAAAAAAGGATCGCCTCCAAGGCACGCTGGAGCTGCTTATTCTGTCAGTTCTTTCGAGCGGGCCAAGTCACGGGTATAGCATAGCCCGTCGTATCGAAATCATCTCGAAGGACGCTCTGAGCGTCCAGCAAGGGTCGCTCTACCCAGCATTGCAGCGGCTGCTCAAGAAGGGATGGGTAATGGCTCGCTGGGGTGTCACCGACACGAATCGCAAAGCGAGAATCTACGAGCTGACCAAAGCTGGCAAAGAGCAGATCAACGAGGAAGTGTCCGCATGGAAACTATTTTCGATGGGAGTCGGGGCCGTCGTCAAAACCGCAAAGCTTAGCTAAGATGTTCGCAAAACTGCTAAAACGAATCGCCTTCGAGCTTCAGTCGCTCTTCGGCCGCAAAACCCTCGAAGAAAATCTAGACGAGGAGATCCGACTCCACCTAGAGGAGATGGTCGAAGATCTGATCGCCGGAGGAAAATCTCCCGAGGAAGCCCGCAATGCGGCAATGCGCGAATTCGGAAACGTGGAGGGGCTGAAGGAGGAATGCCGCGACTCGTGGGGCATGCGATTCGTCGAAACGCTGTTTCGCCATCTTCGAATCGCGGGGAGGCAGATGATCAGAAAGAAGGGATTCACCGCAGTTGTCGTGCTGACGCTTGGGCTTGGAATCGGCGTCAACACCGCGATCTACTCTCTGGCGAAACTCGTGATCTTTCAGCCGCTGTCTTTCCCAAACGCAGATCAGCTTGTCGCGATCGACGAACGGACTGATCAAATTTCCAGTTTGGGGGTTTCGTACCCAAACTTTAGAGACTGGCAGGAACGGCAAAACAGTTTCTCCGCTATCGGCGTTTCCCGAAATGGAGGATTCAGCTTGATTGGTCCAGATAGCTCAGAACGTATCAATGGAGTGAGAATCACTCACGAATACCTTGAAGTTCTTAAAGTCGCTCCGCTAATCGGACGCTTGTTTTCGGCTGAAGATGACCATCCTGGGGCAGAACCGACCGCGCTAATTGGAGAGCGGCTATGGAGAAATCGCTTTGGGGCGAAAGATTCCATTATCGGCGAAACGAAAAACCTGACCGGCCAACTCTACACGATCATCGGCGTTCTGCCCGCAATTTATCCGATTGAAAGTAGAGATGTTTGGACGCCGCTAGGACTCATTGCAGATAAAGGGGTATTCCCAGATCGAGACAATCATCCGGGTCTAAGAGCCATCGCTCGAATAAAGCCGGGTATAAAACTCGATCAGGCTCGAAGCAATCTGGAACGCATCGCCGCTGATTTGGCAGTCGAGTATCCAAATACCAATGCTGGCCATACAGTGACTGTTGAATCGCTTCAAGACCGACTCTATCGCCCATCCAAGCCTCCCCTAGTCGCTCTGCTAGGAGCATCCGGATTCCTGCTCCTGATCGCCTGCGCTAACGTAGCGAACATGCAACTGGTTAGCTCTCAAGGGCGTAGACACGAATTCGGGATTCGCGTTTCACTGGGTGCGAATCGACGTCAGATACTCGGGCAACTAGTGGTCGAATGCTTGACGCTTGGGCTGGCGGGAGGCGCAGCAGGAATACTCATAGCTTTGGGATCGATTGAGTGGCTCAAGACCATCCTCGAGAACGTAGTACCGCGTATTGGAGAAACCGGAATCGATGGCAGCGCGCTCGCCTATGCTGCGGCCATGAGCATCGCATCGAGTTTCTTGTTTGGGCTGGCTCCATTGCGACAAGCGATGCGACTCTCTCAAAAGGAAGCCATAAGCCTCGGTTCAAGATCGAGTGAATCGCAGCAAGGGAAAAAATGGAAGGCGGTTCTGATCGTGGGTGAATTCGCCCTCACGAGCGCCTTGCTAGTCGGAGCGGGTCTGATGATCCGGACCACAGACAACCTCTACAAATCGAGCCCTGGCTTCCAAACGGATCAGAGGTTCACATTCAGTTGGACGCTAAGTGGAACGGAATATAGCGAAGCCGAAAAACGTATCCAAACTGTGGAGCGCGCTCAAGAGAAACTGAATGGCCTCCCGGAGGTAAGTAGCGTGAGCGTTGTCAATCCGCTACCACTCTCTGGCAGCGGAAACGGAACGGTTTACTATGTCGAGGGAACCCCCTTGCCTGCACCTGGAAAGAGTCGCTCGACTGAGCGTATAGTCATATCGCATACCTATTTCGAAACGACAGGCATCAGACTAATCGCCGGTCGCCTTTTCAATGATTTCGACAAAGCCGACACTCAGCGCGTGGCGATAGTGGACAAAACGTTCGTAGAACGGAATTTCCCAAATGAAGATCCTATCGGGAAACGATTCATCAACGGCAGAGGTCCACCCTCTGATCCCAAATTCTGGAAGCAGATCGTAGGCGTCGTCGAACACGTTAAGATGCGAGGCCTTTCCACCAGCACTCGCGAACAGATGTATCTGCCTATCCGTCAATCGACCCCTCGCGACTACTCTTTCGTCCTGAAAACCAAAGGGGATCCCAATAAACTCAACAACGCCGTTCGCAAAACTTTGTTTGAGATCGATTCAAGTTTGCCCGTATATCATTTAAGTTCATTCGATTCGTTGTTCGACGATAGCGTTTCCCGCGAACGATTGCTTATGCAATTGCTAGGAGTCCTCGCCGCGCTCGCCTTGCTCTTGGCTGCAGTCGGCATCTACGGCGTTCTCAGCTACACGGTTGGACAACAGCAACGCGAAATCGGCATTAGAATGGCGGTCGGAGCCAATCGAGGATCGATCCGCAACCTCATACTTTCCAACGGCGCCAAGCTGGCGGGGGCAGGTTTGACGATCGGCTTTCTGGCATCCTTGGGGCTTTCTCGGTTATTGAGTGGAATGCTATACGGTGTCTCAACCTTCGATGGAGCTTCATTCGGAGCGGTTGTGATCGTTTTAGGCGTCGTTGGCCTGATCGCCTGCTGGCTCCCCGCACACAGAGCAACACGCATCGCGCCTTCCTTCGCGTTGCGCGGAGACTGAATCTGATTATTTAAAGTCATCTTTTCGGCGTGGCGAGACGCCATCGCCCTACCTGATTTCGCAAGTCCAGCGCTTCGGATTAAGTCGATGGGCTAGGCACTCACCAGCTTTAGCGCTTTCAGCTTCTTTCGGATCAGCCGCTTGTCGAAACTGTAGAAAAGGGGACAGCGTGCAGCGAATCGTTTATGACCGCTTTATCTAGATCGGCAGGCGCCTCGTAACACGCATCGCTCTGTTTTTGACTCACCCTGTAAATGCAATAGCCCGCCGGTTGAGATTCGGCCCCGACAACAAGAGGAAGCATCAACAACAAGGCCCATGCTGGCTTATTCAGCCACGATGACCGGAATCGTGTAATATTGTCTATTCGCTGCTTGATGAGGTTCTTTCGACTAAAAATAAACAAAGCCGCAGGTGCGATTCCATTGTTTTCCGGCAATTCGGTAGAAAGTTTAAGCAAGGCGATTCCATAGTCGCGGCGCTCGCTCCGCCTCCGAAGGCTATCCAGCACCCGAGCATCGCAAGCCTTCTCGCAGTCTCTAAACAAGCAGGCAATCGCATAGCGAACGATAGGATTGAACCAATGCAAGATATTGATGATTTTCGCTAGCCAGAATACCCACAAATCCCCGTTTTTTTGGTGGGCCAGTTCGTGCAGAAAAATATATCGAAGCTCATTCCGGTCAATCCGGCGAATTAAACCCTCAGGAAGTATCAATGTGGGGCGCATCAATCCTGAGATCGCCGGCGTAGCCAAATCCCTCGACTCAACAAGCCGTATGGCACGTTTGATCGAAAGGGATTCCTTGCATCCCTCAAGCAATAGCCGAACCGAGATATCGTCTACAGCCGTGGTCTTTTTCAGCAGCTTGCCAAACTTCCAATTACTGTAAGCGAAACGCATCCCAAAAACGAAAGCTCCGACCAGCCAAACGACCGCCAGATCGTAAGCGAACACACTTCCCTCCTCACTTTGATAAGTGTAGAAACGCACGAACCCACGAGCTCCGGGAATATAGTCGACGATTGTATAAACACTCACCGAGCCGCTAAAAAGAAAAGGCGAAGACAGTCGGACCAATACGGGAACCCACAGAAAATAGTGGATAGTAGGACTTATCCGCCTCCCGCAAAGGGCCTTCACGAGCAGCACCACTCCTACGAGCAGCGAAGCCTGCCAGGTCGTCCGCTCCAACCAGTCCAAGGTATTCAATAATTGGCTATTCATCAATCGTTCGTATCGATCCCTTCCAACGCTCGTTTAAGCTCCTCTATTTCCTCAACGGTCAGCTCGCCATTCTCGACGAAGTGAAGCACCAAGGGCTTGCAGGATCCGGCAAACACACGGTTGAGAAAGCTGCTACTCTCCTGTTCCACGACACTCGCGCGTTCCACCAAAGGCTCGTATAGAAATACATTCTCTTTGTGAATCATGCGGACGAAAGCCTTCTTAACCAACCGAGTAAGCAGCGTGCGTATCGTTTGCCCTTTCCAATCAGCCTTGCCTTGCAGGCCTTCGACTACCTCGGCGGCGGTAACGGGATGCCTGGTCCATATCTCTTCCATCACGATCCACTCGGATTCGGATATACGCGCTTTGTCCATTGTTCTATTATATATGCTTATCTCTATTCCTCCAAACACAAGACGCCTTCCTGGTCAGTGGTGAGGCAAATAAAATCGCGTGTCAACTACAATTGTAGTTGACAATGCCAACACGCCTTCCCAACTTCGGTCGCGTAAGGAGGATCCGTATCGTGATGGGAGAATTGTTCAGTTGGGTAAAACGTGCCAATCCAGGGCGAGTGATCGCGCATCTGTCCGCAATCAGCTTTTCGGCTAGCCTTTGCGCCGACGTAGTTTCCTGGCGGAACAATGGTCAAGGGAAATACCCGGAAGCCACTCCACCGCTCAACTGGGAAGAGCATATTGTCTGGGAAATCCCCCTGGAAAACACCAGCAACGGAAGCCCCATCTTGATAGGAAACAAGCTCTTCCTATGCCAAGAACCCTCCACTCTTGTGTGCGTTAATAGCCAATCGGGCAAAGTTCTCTGGAAACGCGATAACGACCTAACTGACTTGCTTGGGTACACCGAGGACGAAAAGGCGCACGTCCAACGCTTGCAAGCGCGCGTCAACGAGCTCCGACCAGAACTAAATCGTGTCCACAATGATTGGCGCCGTCTCAAGAGTCGACTAGAGAAAGATGGCGACAATGAGAGCCTTCAAGAAAGCTTTCGCATAAAGGGCGAGGAGGGGAAGAAGCTCCACGCCCAGAGGCAAGAACTTGTCAGCGATCCGAAATACGATGCAGTCGCGCCAGTCCCAACCCATGGGACAAACGGCTACACCTCCTTTACCCCAGTATCTGATGGTCAACGCGTTTATGTGGCATTCGGCCATGGAACGCTGGCCGCCTATGACCTGGAAGGAAATAGGATTTGGGGCAAACGAATGGAGCAACCTAATGTCACCAATTCTCCTGGTGGCACCTCAAGGTGGGGTGGATCGACATCGCCGATCCTCGTAGACGGGAAGCTGATCGTTCACTTCGCCGACTATACGGCTCTCAATCCAGAAACCGGGGAAGAACTCTGGCGCATTCCCAGCGAGGCTGAATACGGAACGCCTGCTGTATTCGAAGTTGAAGGACAGTTTTTTATTTTTACGCCACGCGGCGAAGTCATCCGTACAAAAGATGGAAAGACGATCGATTCGGGACTCGTCCAATTGCACCATACGTATGCTTGGACCGCCTTTAGTACCCCAGTCGTCGAAAACGGGGTTGTCTATACCGTCAGGGGTTTGGCCTATGATGGCCCCGATGGACATGCGCACGCGTATCGAATCCCTAAGGACTTGGATACGTTGCAATCGCAAGGCCTCGAGCCTCTCTGGCATACAGAAGTCCACAAGAACCGATACTACGCTTCGCCAGTCATTCACAATGGCCTTATGTATATTTTCAGCCAGGATTTCGTTTTTTCCGTTCTACGAGCGGATACAGGAGAAATCGTTTACGGGCACAACGTAGAGGGTTTGAAAGGAACCGCCTACACTAGCATCAGCCTAGCCGGCGACACCCTTTTCTTTGGATCGGATGACGGAATCCTAATCGCAGCGCAGCCAGGTCGCGAATACAAGGAGCTCGCCAGGAGCCGACTCGATATCTTCCGGAGCTCCCCTATATTCGAAGGCAACACCGCTTATCTGAGAGCCTATTCGAACCTTTACGCAATTAGCTCCGACCGATGAATGCATACAATCCACATTTTCACTACAATTGCCGCTGTCGAAGCGCTCCATGGCCTTACTATGCCAGCGAAATCAGGACCGTTTATTTCCTCCGTTATTGGCGAAAAACATTCCACTCGCTGACTACAGTCTTAGCAATGCTGTTTGGGATCTGCGCCGTTCTTCAACTTCAAGCAAGCTCCCCCGCGAGCGATTGGCCTACATTCCTAGGGCCAAATGGAGACGGTATCGTCAAAGACCACAACCTATCCGCAAATTGGGCGCAGAATCCGCCCAAAGTCATTTGGAGAAAGAATCTCGGAGTTGGCAATTCGTCCATCGCAATCGCCAATGGCAGAGCGGTCACTCTCGGAAACACGAACGACATAGAAACCGTTTGGTGCCTGGACGCGAGCAACGGCGACGTTATCTGGAAATTTGAATACGAGGAGCTACAGAAAACCGAATGCGGATCCATCGGCCCCTCATCGACTCCGACAATCGATGGAAACCGGGTTTACGCAATAAGCGGAACCGGCAAATTCTTTTGCCTGAACCTTTTGGACGGAAGCGTCATATGGGAGAAACATTATATAGACGATTTCGAAGGTCGCAAACCAATCTGCGGTTGGGCCGCTTCCCCCTTCATCGCAGGCGAACTGCTGATAGTCGATCCAGGAGCGATTGACGGAGCTATCGTTGCCCTAGACAAAAGGACAGGCAAAACCCTATGGAAGGCCGGACACGCCAAAGCCGGTTGCGCAAACCCTCTGCTCTACTCCCACGAAGGCAAACAGGTCTTGGCATTCTTCCATGGGAACAAATTGATCGGTTACGATCTCGATCGCCAAGGCGCCATCCTCTACGAGTTCAGCTGGCGCACCTTCAACGCGTTCAACGCCAGCAAGCCGCAATACTTCGATGATAAGATTTTCATTTCATCCGGCTACGGCGAAGGCTACGCAGTACTCGATCTAAGCGAAAAAGAACCCAAGCTTTTGCATCGCGATCGCGAGCTCCCGCTGCAATTTCAAAACAGCTTGCTGATAGGCGGAGACATCCTGGGAATTTTTGGCGACAACAAACACGACAGCCAATTTATCCGCATGGATATGGCGACGGGAAATGTTCGCTGGAAACTGCCCTACCCAGGAAAACGCGGAAACCTGCTTGCCGTGGGGAAGCAAGTCATCGCCATCACCGAAACCGGAAAGATGATCATAGGCAATTCGAGCCAAGACGGATTCGAGGAGCTAGGCCAAATCGAAACCGTACCCGAGCTCGTCTGGACCCCGCCCGCTTTTTCCAACGGACGAATCTACATCAGAAACAAAGAAGGAGAAACAGTCTGCATCTCATTACCGCACAAACACTCCCAATAGTTCGCTCTCCGCCATCGATTTCAAGAAAGGCAAAAGCGTCCCAAAAATAGATGCCGGGGCACTCTGATTTCAAAAAACCAGATAAGGACGCTTCCAGACAACTCGTTTTGAGGATTCCAGGCTCGCGACCCCTATGGTCGCGGGCATAATTCGTGATGTCCGAACTTCAATAGCATGTAGGCTTCACTCTACTCCGACCTTAACGTTTTTGCCGGATCAATCTTTGAAGCTCTCAACGCCGGTATGCCCATAGCGACAACACAGAATATTATCACACCAAGAATAACATATATTACCAAGAAGTAGTTGGGGTTGTACGATGGCAGATTTATGAAGCCCAACATCAAACGTGTAAGACCTAAGCCACCAGCAAGCCCAAAAAGGATACCAACCAATACTTGAACCTGACCAGCCTTCAATACTTGGGATACAATGTTCCTTGAACTCGCGCCGATAGCTACACGAATACCGAATTCCCGCCATCGAACTCGTGCAAAGAATGCTAAAATCGCATACAATCCTATCGAGGCGATGAGTATTCCAATCACGGCAGTCACTAGAAGAAATCCATTTACAGAATCAAATAGAGCATTCTCCTGACCAATAAAATCTTTGACCGTTAGAAATGTAGCAGATCCTTCTAAACTGGGCGCTAATCCGGGAGCGAGCAACTCAATAGCCTTTCTTACAGGTTCGATATATTGCTGCCCATCACCAGTCACAGGAACCAACACCGTCATTTTAGCCTTGGGCCATTGCGCCTGTGGCACATAAACACCCGCTGTACGCCCCATTTCATTCTTCTGTGGATCCAAGTTTTGCTTACTGACCATTCCAACAATAGTCATCCATTCACTATCATTCTTTATACCCCGATGAAATCGGATCCGCTCACCTACTGGATTCTCACCTTCAAAGTGCTCCTCCACAAATGCCATTCCAACCACACAAACTTTCTGCGTAGTTTGAATATCAAGACGGTTAAACAAACGGCCAGAAAGCAGATTTAGTCCCAATACATCAAAAGCTTTATCACTGACGGTGAGCAGTCCGGATTGAGGCATACTGCTTCGATCCTCATAAGCAATTCCCTGTTTTTCGAACCTTTGATTATTGGGAAACATTCCGTCTCGAGAATCCGTATAAGCTACCTGAAGGACACCAGGTTGAACCTCAAGCTCACGTTGCAGCTCATCAAAAAAAGCAAGTTTCCTCGCATCGGAGTCAAATTCTTGCCGTTCACTAAGATCCAACGAGGTAAGCAACACCTGTTTCGCTTCGAATGGGAATTCAACTGCAATAATGCCCGACCACACATTGATCATCATAAAGGAGACAATCAGTATGGTTACCGAGACTGCAATCTGCCCACCAACAAGAAAGCGTGATAAGCGCCCAATGAAAATTCCAGACGAAGTGCGATTGGAGTCCTTCAGCATTTCAAAACTCTCTCCCTGAGCAGCTCGCAATGCTGGAATGAGACTCGATGCGAGTGTTGTTAACAAAACAACTGCAATTACAAATGCAATGACCCTGCCATCAATATTCATATGTACCCAGAATGGAAAAACGAGCAAGTTGAGTGAATTTACGGCATTCCAAAGGAGCTTAACAAAAGCATAGGCAAACAAAAGCCCCACTACAGCGCCTAGCGATGAAATTATGAATCCATCTATTAATACCTGAGAAATTAGATTTGCCCGTGCAGCACCCAGGGATCTTCTTATGGTTAGTTCCACACTACGATTAGCGCAACGGGCGAGTATGATATTGAATACATTTACGCAAGCGACGGACAGAACAAGAAGCCCAAGAACCAACAGAGTGATCATCACCACTTTGAAAATACCTCCGCCTCCTTGGAATTTTTCCATATATTCTAGCGTCTTGATGCTGGTTCTATTTACATTGGCTTCAGGGAACTCAGATGCCAATTGCGTAGCGATCGCATTCATCTCTGCCACTACCTGACCAGATAGAACGCCCGACTTCATTTGAGAGATCACTTCAAGACCAGGAAGGTCTGCGCGACGCATTAGATCGGTCTCTTGCCAACTAGTGTGAACCCATATATTTTCGGCAATCGGAAAATTATAACCAGGAGGCATTACCCCGATTATTGTATAAATTCCCCCATCAACAAGAACGGAAGAACCCACAACCGATCGACTTTCATTGAATTCTTTTCTCCAAAGAAAATCTGAGATGATCACAGAATTCTGTTCGGAACTCCCAATGTCATTTGTCGAAAAATCCTGGCCAATTGTAGGATGGATACCAATTACTTTAAAGAAGTTAGATGAGACCCGGGCCCCTCTGTACCGAACCGCAAAACTATTCGTTGAATTTAGCTTAAAAGAAGGAAAGAACGATTCATAGGCAGCCATCCTCTCAAGACTCTCAATTTCTTTTTGAAATACGCGGAAGTCACGGATATTGATTCTGCCCCTGCCACCTTTCTCGCCTTTAACACCGGTCCATTCCAGAAACAC
>JAJFLS010000263.1 GCA_021772595.1 Opitutales bacterium | reverse complement strand
CCTCGAACACGCTGCGCACTTTCCTCCAAAACATTCCGGATGCGCGTCGGCAAATTAGCGCGAATTCCGACAACCGCTAAATTATATAAGAAGGGAAAAGAAGGAGAAGACTCACGCGAAGCAGCGAAGACGCGAAGGAAGAAAATTAGGTAGGGCTGACTATCCTTAGTCAGCCGTGTTGGCCGATCTCGTATCGGCTGCTTAGGGATATGCAGCCCTACCATCAATCAACCATCCTTTATCGCGGGATAAACCCGCTCCTACATTAATAGCAACATCTCCTTATAAACTTCGCGTTTTCGCGGCTTCGCGTGAGACTATTTCAATTTAATATATACACCACAAAAAGAAACGAACATGACAACACCGAGAACCAACCAAACGCTAACATACATTAATAAAATAAAAGCCACTGCATTGTGCATCGCGCTACTGGGGCTGATCCTGGTATCGCCGCAGAGCGCGAACGCGGGCTTTTCGATGACCGTCGATGGCGACCATCTAGAAGCTGGGGAACTGCCTGACGGATTCGACTCCGCTACCACGTTCCTGAAAGGTTCGAAAGAACTCGCCCCGTGCAAATGGGGATGGGCAGTCGACTACGAAGAGCGCCTGGGCCGAACAGCGAAGAAACGAGGAGGACCAGCGGTTATCAATCCTGTCGGCACTGGCTTCAATCTCTTAATCTCCGAGCAATCAGATTTCCAGGATCTTCAGCTAACGGTCAGACTACAACCAGTTTCCGGCAAAATAGATCAGGGCGGCGGCCCGATCTGGCGTGCGAAGGACGAGAACAATTACTATGTTGCACGGTGGAATCCTCTCGAGAAGAACGTGCGCGTATATCATGTCGTGAAAGGGAAGCGCACCCAGATCGGCACGGCCGAAAACATTGAAGCTGACACGGCAGCCTGGTCTGGCTTGAAGGTCAACCACGTGGGTGAAACAATCACTGTCACCTTCAACGGCGAGGAGGTTTTAAAGTTGACCGATTCGACGTTTACCGAGTCCGGGATAGTGGGCTTGTGGACAAAGGCTGACGCCGTTACGAAATTCCGCGGCTTAAGCGTGGGATTAGAGAGTCGCGAAGGTCAGCAATTTAGTATGCCTCTCGGGTTTAAGTTGATATTCAATATCGAAAGCGTAGAGCCCGGGACGCTGCCCACCGGCTTTGCCTCCGCAACGACCTTAAACAAGAAATCCAAAGGCTTGTGCAAATGGGAAACCGTTGCCGATCCGCTCCCGACCCCAGGCATGCCAGGCAGGACGCGCAATATACTTATGCCGACCGAGCCGATCAACTCGGGCTTCAATGTCTTGATGATCGAGTCGATGAATTCCCAGGATCTCAAGATGATCGTGAGGATGAAGGAATTCTCAGGAGAGAATGATCAAGGCGGCGGCTTGATCTGGCGGGCGAAAGACGAGAACAATTACTATGTGGCACGATGGAATCCCTTGGAGAGTAACGTGCGCCTATATCATGTGGTAAACGGAATACGCACGCAGATTGGCACCGCCGAAAACATCGAGCCCAGCGAGACGGATTGGCGCGTATTGGATATCGAACACGCAGGCGACCGGATAAAGGTGAGGTTCGACAACAAGGATCTCTATACTGTGACCGATTCGACTTTCACCGATGCCGGAATGATCGGCCTCTGGACCAAGGACGACGCCGTCACGAAGTTCCGAGAAATAGAGCTGAAGGTAGGCAGATAGGGCCTGACTGCCAGGCAGGCCGCGTTAGCTGAGTATTGATAAGGCAATGCGGACCGTCCCGCACCTGCGTATACGCGTCAACTTAAGTGGAATCGAGGATTCGCCGAGTGTAGGAACCTGCTTGCAGGCGATTCTTCCCTGGGCAATGGGCAACTAAAATCGCCTGCAAGCAGACTCCTACACATGGGATAAACGATAAGTTGACGCCTATGCACGCCTGCGGGATCGGTCCTTACCTTCTTTCGATGTGCGAGAAAGGCTCGGGGCGGCGCCCGAGCGCTACCTTCAATCGAGCGAAGCTCGAGCATTGGGTAGCTTCCGGGCGCCGCCCCGGATGAAAAATTTGATATCAGTCCTCCTCCCCTTCCTCTCTATATATTCGAAAGGAAGGGAATCGTTGATGTTCCGCTTATAGTATACTACGAGCCGTTACGCGATTTCCAGGTACGCGTATCCAGAATCTTGCCATCCGGAGTATAGGCGGTCATAGTGCAGGTGTCGCCGTCGACATCGAGTATGCAGTAGTGGTGCTCTTTGAAGAAAACCTGGGAATAAGGATTCTGCTCTAAGTGGTTTTTCGCCATATCGCGCAATCCAGCGCCGGCACCGCCAGAGACAATGACGCTCACACCTCCAGGTGGCTCAGAACGCTCATAGTCGTGGTCGTGTCCGGCGATCATCGCGGTGGAATTATATTTGGCCATCAAGGGAAGGATCACCCGCTGGCTTTCGTACATGCTGCGTTCGACAGGTCCGTGATCGCCGGTCTCGCCATGAGTACCAGAGCTCCAGCCTGGATAATGCGTGAATAGGAAAATGAAGTCGGCAGTGGACTTAGCCAAAACCTTCTCGAGCCACTTGGCGTTTTTGCTGCCTTCCGCCCAATCTTGTTCCCCATCGACACCAACTAGTTGAACGCTGCCGATTTGCTGGGCCCAGTTGGCGCTGCCGCTGGTTGTCGCAAACATGCGATGGAAGAGCGCCGATTGACCTTCGTGATTGCCCATCACCGGATAGTAGGGAACCGTGGCCAGCAATTCTTTCCCGGGAGTAAAAAACTGCTCGTCCCACTGCGAATTCATAATGCCCGCACCGACCATGTCTCCGCTATATGCGCTGAACAGGGGCTTGTGCTTCGCTATCTCGCTGGCGATTTTGCCCCAAGTTTCGGGATTGCCG